>NZ_CAXBCJ010000030.1:0-53642 GCF_963974565.1 uncultured Imperialibacter sp.
AAAAGTCCCGTAGGGACGGAACATGGGTAACACCACCGGTGGCACCCCAAGCAGGTCTGCAAGTGCCGTAGGTACGGCATATAAAAGCACCAAGGGTACGGAGCCACTAAGACACCAAGGCGCAAAGAAAAGAGAAAGGTTGAACACTTGAAGAAGTGTTTCAAGGCGCATGAAGACACAGTACCTAAACTCAAAATGCGTAAGAAGAAGCAAGAATACTTTACGATAGACAAAAAAACTCTGACCACCGCAGAGAAAGGGAGACCACAGAGAAAAGTCCCGTAGGGACGGAACATGGGTAACACCACCGGTGGCACCCCAAGCAGGCCTGCAAGTGCCGTAGGTACGGCATATAAAAACACCAAGGCTAAGGAGCCACTAGGACACCTAGGCGAAAAGAAGTGAAGAAGACTAAACCCGTGAAGAAGTATTTCAAGGTGCGTGAGGCACGACACCTAAACTCGAGATAAGTAAGAAGAAGCAAGAAGACTTTGTGAGCGACAAAAAAGAAGAGACTATGGCCACCGCAGAGAAAGGGAGGCTACAGAGAAAGAGTCCCGTAGGGACGGAAAGTGGGTCACACCTACGGTGGCAACCCCCAACAACACTAAAAGTACCGTAGGTACGGCATATTAAAACACCAAGGCTACGGAGCCACTAAGACACCAAGGCACAAAGAAGAGAGAAAGGTTGAACACTTGAAGAAGTGTTTCAAGGCGCATGAAGACACAGTACCTAAACTCAAAATGCGTAAGAAGAAGCAAGAATACTTTACGATAGACAAAAAAACTCTGACCACCGCAGAGAAAGGGAGACCACAGAGAAAAGTCCCGTAGGGACGGAACATGGGTAACACCACCGGTGGCACCCCAAGCAGGCCTGCAAGTGCCGTAGGTACGGCATATAAAAACACCAAGGCTAAGGAGCCACTAGGACACCAAGGCACGAAGAAGAGAAGAAGACTGAACCCGTGAAGAAGTGTTTCAAGGTGCGTGAAGACACCACACCTTAACCTAAAGGTGTGTGAAGATACAGCACCTTAACCTTTGGGTGTGTGACGGCAACGCACTCTAACGTACAGCCAAAAAAAATCCCGACAGGTGTTGACCCATCGGGATTGCAAGTAAAGAGGTGAGTAATTTAGATTGAAGTGTCAAGGTAAAAAGACTACCGCACACTTCAAAGACAATTATCAGTGGCTTAGCGTGTCAGTGCCATCAAAAGATCATGCTCAGTGATGATGTGCACCTTATTCGTCTCATCTCTCACCAACAGCGCCTTATTGTCCTTGTTGATCAGAGAAGAAAGCACATCGACGGTGTTGTCCATGCCTACAAACTGAAACGACGGATCCATTACCTCACTTACAGGTTTGTCCTTAATGCTCGGATCCTGGATCAGGCTATTGAGCAGCTTGGTCTCGTGTACACTGCCTACAAAATGATCTTTATCCGCCACCGGAAGCTGTGAAATGCCATCGATATTGAAAACGCCAATCACATCGCCCACTTTCATATTCTTGTTGACTGTTGTGAGTTTGGTATAGCCATTGCGGCGTTTGATGATGTCTCTGGCGGTTGCAAAAGTTCTTTCCTCCAGGAATCCATGGTTGCGCATCCATGCATCGTTATACACCTTACCCAGATAGCGTGTCCCGTGGTCTGGCAGAATGATCACCATGACATCGCCGTCTTTCAGATGCTCTTTTGCATACTCAAGCGCTCCATATGCCGCCGAGCCACACGACCAGCCCACAAAAAGTCCCTCTTCCCTCGCCAGGCGCCGGGTCATGATCGCCGCATCCTTGTCTGTTACTTTCACAAAATGATCGATCGTTGAGAAATCCACATTCTTAGGCAGGATGTCCTCGCCAATACCTTCCGTGAGGTAAGGATAGACTTCATTGGGGTCAAAAATGCCTGTCTCTTTGTATTTTTTGAACACTGACCCGTAGGTATCGATACCTACTGTGACAATATCTGCCTTTTGCTCTTTCAGGTATTTGCTCGTTCCGCTGATGGTGCCGCCTGTGCCCACACCAGCTGCATAGTGCGTTATTTTACCGGCTGTGTCTTTCCAAATCTCCGGTCCCGTTGACTCGTAATGAGCCTTGTAGTTGGAAAGATTGTCGTACTGATTGGGGTAAAGCGAGTTTGGAATCTCTTTGTTCAACTTTTTCGCCACAGAGTAGTACGACCTCGGATCGTCGGGTTCTACATTGGTGGGGCAAACGACCACTTCCGCCCCTACGGCTCTCAGGATGTCTATTTTTTCCTGCGACTGCTTGTCGGCCATGGTAAAAATGCAACGGTAGCCTTTGGCAATAGCGACGAGAGCAAGGCCCATGCCCGTGTTTCCGCTAGTGCCCTCTATAATGGTGCCTCCGGGCTTGAGCAGGCCTTCCTTCTCCGCATCTTCAATCATTTTCAATGCAATCCTGTCCTTCACAGAGTTACCAGGATTCATGTACTCGACCTTCACCAGAATGGTGCCTTTTATGCCCGCCGACACCTTGTTCAGCTTCACCAAAGGGGTGTTTCCTATGGTCTCAACGATATGATTATAGTAGTTCATCAATTTTGGATTTGTTGAACAAAGTTAGGCAAAACTCATCGGGTTGCGAAAAAGAAATCGGTAACAAATGGTTAAATTGGATAGCGGCACGTGCTGTCTGCTCATTCTTTATATTTGCATACAGAAGCGACAAATATGCGACAAACTTTGACTATCGCCGTGGACTTTGACGGCACCATTGTAGAACATGCTTACCCAAAAATTGGCAAGCCCATCCTGTTTGCTGTAGAGACACTCAAAGCACTGCAAAAACGCAATCACCGGCTAGTGCTTTGGACAATTCGGGAAGGCAGGTATCTGGAAGAAGCGATCGCCTACTGTGAAAAACAAGGCCTCACCTTTTATGCTATCAACGAAACCTTTCCCGGCGAGGGGTTTGAGGAAGGACAAAGTAGAAAAGTGAACGTGGATCTTTTTATCGACGACCGAAATATTGGCGGACTGCCTCCCTGGGGCGAAATATGGAAAATGATTGAGGGGGATGAGATGGAAATGGCTAAGGAAGCTTCAAAGAAAGGGTTTTTGCAACGAATTTTTGGCGGGTAGTGGTGAACCTACTCCCTCAGGGCCCATTGCAGGATACCCCAAGGGGATTCTCTTATATACAAGCTTATCATGAAACGATATCCTTTTGGTGTCTCTCGAAGAGGACACCGAAAGGGTTGGATAGCGCTGATGCCCTTTGTGAGATACATGGAGCAGGCTACTGTAGCCTTCTCAAGCATAAGAATGAAAAGTAGTGAGACTATCTCCCTCAGGGTCCCTACCGGAGACCCCAAGGGGAAGTGATGTAGCTAACTCCCTCAGGATCCCTGCCGGAGACCCCAAGGGGATTTTTCTCCAAACAACCTTATCCCGAAAACCATATCCTTTTGGTGTCTCTCGAAGAGGACACCGAAAGGGTTGCCTAGCGCTAATGTACTTTGTAAGATACAAGGATTGGACTTCTGTAGCCTTCTCAAGCCTGAGAATGAAAAGAAGTGAAACAATCTCCCTCAGGGCCCCTACCGGAGACCCCAAGGGGAAGTGATGTAGCTAACTCCCTCAGGGTCCCTAGCGGAGACCCCAAGGGGATGGTTATCCGAACAAGCTTATTGAAAACGACACCCTTTTGTTGTCTCTCGAAGAGGACACTGAAAGGGTTGGTCAGCGCCAATGCTCTTTTTCAGATACATGGAGCAGACTTCTGTAGCCTTCTCAGGAATGAGAATAAAAAGTAGTGAGACTATCTCCCTCAGGATCCCTACCGGAGACCCTAAGGGGAAGTTTTGTGGAGGCTCTCCGATCACAAGAGTGCAAGAGGCACAAATAGGGGCCATTACTGCACAAAAAAAGGTCAGCGTTGTGCTGACCCTTCATTCCAGTATTTTTGTGCGACTATCCGGTTTTATCTCCTGCGGCCTACTTTGTAGTTGCCTCTGTATCTTGATGAAGCGCTTCTTCTGCGGCCTCTTGGCTCAAAGCGGAGGTTCACCTTCAACGACACAATCGGGCCAGTAATTGACACTGTTTCCACAGTAAAGCTATTTGGATCTTCTGTAACTGTCGAAAAGGCCTGCTTATAGCTCCCTATCGGAAATCTGCCCTCAAGTCCAACATCTATATAGTTGGTTACATTGTAAGATACCCCAACCAGTGGGTAAAACGAATTGGCCCGACCTGTGTCAGAGCCCTCTTCGTCAAGGCCTGTATTGGCACTTCTTTTATAGGTTCTTTGGATAAAGTTGATCGAGGCTCCTGCACCCACATATGGGAAAATTTTGTCTTTGGAGAGTGTTTGGAATTCATACAAAAAGTCCAGCGATACCGGCATGATCTTGATCTTCAGGTACTCCTCTCTGGTGAGCCCTCCAAGGTTGATGGGCTCAGATTTGTCGCTGGTAGAGAATTGCCCCACAGAAAGTCTGCCAAAATAACTATCATACACCCGGAAACCCACACCTCCACCATAGTACAAACCCCCACCCAGCTTCATATCGAAGCCAGTTAGATAGGAGTCATTGTTCCAATAGCCGAGTGAAGGCTTATAGTATCCTCCTTCCACATTGAGGTAGGTAAGTGAGGCCTGCCCAAAGGCAGCCTGCCCCGCAAAAATAAAAAGCACTAGTAAGGCTGGTATAAATCCACGCATACATTTAAGAGTAAGTGGTTTCAATATCTTCTTATCCATTTCGAATCTAATATCAATCACCTCCAGAGGCTCCGCCCTGGTTGTGGCAAGTGTTCAGGCCATCGTTCAACCGATCCGTGGCGGCTTTGACAGCGGTGTTTCTCAATGCATTTGCCTCATTCGTCATCCTCGTCTTTGCAGCGGCCGCTTTCGCCAGGTTAGCTGCCAACTGGTTGGAAATAGCTGTTAATTCGAGGTTAAGCAGCAATGTACTGTTGTACAAATCGATGGCGTAGATCAACGTATTCAGTATATTCAACAATTCAATCTCAGCTGGAGTAAAGACAGTAGAGCTGGCTATGCTGGCAGCAAAAGCATCGTACTGAGCCCTAAACACCAGGTTTCTTTCTGTGTAGCGGGTGTTTGCCGCTGCAATGCTGGTTGTACGCAGGGCAATAGCCGCTTGAATATTTTCCGAATCTTTGTTACTGATCAACACCAACTGGGCATTGTAGGCTGAGTCGATCTCAGCTACAGTCGTATTGTACGCCCGTCGTGCTGCTGCCTCGCAATCAAGCTCTAAGGCATTTACTGCAAATACTTTCGTTTCGATTAACGGAACTGTAACTTCTAATGTCCGGCCCCCATCGTTCAATACCCGGCCACCAGTAGGCAAAGTCATGGTTGGCACAAGCGGAGCCAGCTGAGGATAGTCTTTCAGCAGCCCCTGAATAGAAGCGATCAACGATATCAGGTTACTGTTGGGGTCGCTCACGCCATTTTTTATTTGCGTAGGCAGTGAGTTGACATTCAAGCCTTTGACGGCGTTCTTTTGAGAGGTTGACAGCGCCTGAGTCAATGCTGTGAGCTGGTCTCGCACCGCCGCCAATGCTGCAGGGTTGGTGTTAACATTGGCCAGATTGCTACCGAAGGCTGTTTGGCCATCTGTGTTCATGCTCCCCGGTGTGATATCATCGGGCGTTACATCTTCCAATGTCACATCACCAACATCAATCCCTCCAGAAGGAAATTCGTAATCAAAATTAGGTACGGGTCCTACGATCTGCTGCTCGCAGTCCGAAAAAATAAGCAGCATTGCCACCAGTACCGAGCCTTTTAAAAGTATTCGTTTCATTGACTTTGAATTTTGACCCAAACTGACACCCCTACCGAAGAACAATTGGTTGAGCCAGTTGATAATAACAACTTTCAATGCGCAATTTACTAGTAATTTGCTTCTTAAGTTGCAATCTTATCGGATAAATTATAATATTTTAAGTAATGATAATAAATGATTTTTAATAAAAGAAGGATGCAAAGCCCTAAGTGACCTGTCTGTTTGCCGGTACTTCATCAGGCTTTCCCCATCGTTTTGGTTGCGAAGGTATTCGTAGGTGAATAGAAATTGGTTAGCCGGGCGCACCTGAAGGTATTTGTTTTTATAAAATGCTTTTGGAAAAAGTGGCATGGCCCATTGTACCCCCCCGTTGAAGCCTCTGGCAGAGGCTGTCATGTACAGCCCCATCTCATTGTTGCCAAACTGACGAAACAACTCAATTCTGGAACCATAATCCTCGTAGAGAAACCGTTCGAAGGAAACCTTCGTCCAAAGGTCGTGCTGTGGAAAGGAATGCATCCACCAAACTCCTCCGCTTACATACTCCAACGGTTCCCGGTACAGCACCCGATCCTCGTAGGCATAGGTAGCGGATAAAGTGGCTGCTACTCCAAAATAATTCCTTCCTGCCCTGATGACATAGTCAACGCTGGCTCCATACTGCCTGTTGAGGAAGGTACCGGCGGAAGCAACGAAAATGTGGTTAGGGATAAAAGATTTGGTATAACTCAGGCTGATCTGACCCGGCCTGCTGCTGAAACCGAAGCGGCTTTCAAAATCGTTTTGAATGGGGAATATCCATTGCACGTCGGCACTCAGCCCAAAAGGTAACAAATAATTGATTTTGGGGGCCAGCGCCAGCTGCGTGCGAAATATATCGAACTCGTCACCAAATTCAGCAAAAACTACCGGAGCAACAGAAATATCGAGTTTATAGGGCCATCCCCCAGCAACCGATGGCTTTATTCTTCTCGACGGCCTATCATTGTTTGTAGCGGCCGTCACATTGCCGCCACTCAGTGTGGTCCATGGGCTGCCATACCACATCAGCGTGAGGGCTACCGTGTCTGACTTTGCCACCCAATCAGGCAGTTCATTGAGTAATACCACCGGATTGCGGTGCAGGCGGTACTCCAAAGTATAGTGCCCTCTTCCCTGCTCGTCTTTGAAATATTGAATGTTCTCCGCACCTTTGGATTGCAACAGCTCTCTGAGGGAATCAGCAGGCTGGGCCAGCGCCTCCGAAAAGGCAAAGAGCGTAACCAAACCTATTGTGATAAAAATACTGTTTGCAAAAAGGCGCATGAAAATTGGATTTCTACTCACAAGTATACTGCTTTTTGCAGGAACCCTGCGCCCCTGCCTGGCACAATTTACCCTTACCGGGCAGTCGGGCAACTTCCTCGTGCCGGAAGCCCGGGTGATTGGGGACAAGAAAATAGCCTTTGGCAGCAGCTTCAACCCACAAAAAGAGGCCCTCATTCTTTATCCCAATAGACGAGGGACGCACGAAATTCACAATTTTGTGACCCTTGGTTTTCTCCCATTTATGGAGCTTACTTTTAACCTCACTCCTATCCTTGAAGCTCCCCTGGACTATGGTATCGGCGATCGTTCCGGGAGCATGAGGTTCCTGCTCAAAAAGGAAACCGATAAGTTTCCAGCTTTGCTTTTCGGCATGTATATCCCGCTGGGCACGAGCAATTTTGTGGATTCCAACTTTATTACCGGCACCAAGCATTTTAAGCTGGGTGTTAAAGATTTGACAGTTAATCTTGGCGTAGGAATTCCCTGGGTTTTACGAGCTACTATTAATAGAGGTTATCACTTTAGTGGATTTGTAAGAAAAGAGAATGACTACCAGGTAGGCGTGTTTGGTTCGGCCAGGTTGTCCCTAACAAAATTTCTGCTAGCCTCGGCTGAGTATGAATCTCGCAATGTGAATGTGGGCCTGATAGGGAAGCTCTTTCACGACAAATGTTCTGCCAAGTTTTATACTCTTAACTTTCAAACAGTGGGCATTGGGGTGAGTTATAGTGGGGTGGTGAAGTGATAGGATGGGGTCGGAAGACCGGAGACAGAAGACCGGAGACGGGAGGAAGGCGTCGGTACGGCGAGGGGCATTTTGAGTTGGGGCCGTCAGACGCCCAGGGCAGCGAAAGGTTAACGACAGAGGGGGAACAGGAGTCTATGGTTGTCAATTCAGAATGTTTCGACGAGTGAGGAAGTGAGGAGCGGGGGAACGGAGTCTGGAGACGGGAGAAAGACGACATTCGGATATTCGGACGCTGGGGTGGTCAGACAGTCGGATGCTCAGACAGGGGTCGGGAGACGGGAGACCGGAAACGGGAGGAAGGCGTCGATACGGCGAGGGGCATTTTGCGTTGGGGCCGTCAGACGCCCAGGGCAGCGAAAGGTTAACGACAGAGGGGGAACAGGAGTCTATGGTTGTCAATTCAGAATGTTTCGGCGAGTGAGGAAGTGAGGAGCTGGGGGAACGGAGTCTGGAGACGGGAAAAAGACGACATTCGGATATTCGGACGCTGGGATGGTCAGACAGTCGGATGGTCAGACAGTCGGATATTCAGACAGGACATGTAAGTGAGCAGTGAGCAATGAGCAGTTGAAGAACGAAGTTAGAAGACAGAAGAAAGACGACATTCGGATGTTCGGACTGTCGGATATTCAGATTGGAGATGGAAGTGAGCAGTGAGCAGTTGAAGAACGAAGTTGGAAGACAGAAGACAGACGCTCGGATGGTCGGACAGTCGGATATTCAGACAGGAGTCGGGAGACAGGAGACAAGACCAAGAAGCGGCGGTACAGTGGCGGCCCCTGATAGTCAAATGCTGAGAGGGTAGGTAAAGCCCCACAACTTCATCATTAAACATACGCCAGGGTTGATAGCAGCTGCCTTACACAAGAAGATCAGTAACGGGCAGCCCCCTATAAGATTGCCCGACTAATTGGCGCTCAAAGCCCGACGGCCATTGGGGTATGACAGGCGAATGCCTGCTGTGGGGGCAATGGTTTGGCTGATGAAGTCCTTGAGCCTGGCTACCAGTTCGTGTCCTTCCAAATACACCCTTTCTTCTTTCAACTGCTCCAGGAAGGCGAAAACCCCCTGGATGTCGAACTCGGGCATTTTCGTAATCAGAATCTGTGGGTGGTGAGTGACTATGTGTTCTTCCGTTTCGTAGTGAAGTTCTTCATACAGCTTTTCGCCATTTCTCAAGCCAATAAAGTGGATCTCAATGTCTCTTTCAGGCTGCAATCCCGACAGTAATATCATTTTTCGGGCCATGTCAACAATCTTCACAGGTTGCCCCATATCGAAGGTGTACAACTCTCCTCCCTTGCCCATCACGCCGGCCTCCAGCACCAAATGGCACGCCTCAGGTATGGTCATAAAAAAACGGGTAACTTCCGGGTGCGTGATAGTAATAGGCCCACCCTCGTTGATTTGCTTTTCAAACAAAGGAATCACTGATCCGTTTGATCCCAACACATTACCAAAACGGGTAGTAATAAAGCGTGTATTGGAGTTGTTCGTTCGCTGGATACACTGCACATATACCTCTGCCATCCTTTTGGTCATGCCCATTACACTGCTGGGATTGACCGCTTTGTCAGTGCTGACGAGTACAAACTTTTCAACATCGTACTTACAAGCCTTGTCTACCATTATCTTGGTTCCAAATACGTTGGTTTGAATGGCTTCGGTAGGATGATCCTGCATCATCGGCACATGTTTGTAGGCCGCAGCATGGTAAATAACTTCTGGCTTCTCGTCCCGAATGATCCGATCAATCCTGGCTTCATTCAACACACTGGCCACATAAGGTACTACCTTTGTGCGGCTCTTCGTGGTTTGTTGCAGTTCGTAGTTGAGTTCGTACAGCGGTGTTTCAGCCTGGTCTAATAAGATAACCTTCGACACATGGTTGAGTACCAGTTGACGGGCTATTTCACTACCAATCGAACCTGCGGCACCTGTCACCATCACTACTTTTCCACTCAACTTCGATTGCAGGTTCTCGGTTCTCAACTGAATGGGCGCCCGTTGCAAAAGGTCTTCGATTTTGACCTTTCGAATACTTTTCGCTTCCAGTTGTCCATTGAACCAGTCTTTTACCGGCGGTGTTTGCTTCACATCCACCTTGGCCCGAAGGCAGTATTCCACCAATTGGTTTTTCTTTTCAGACGGCAGATTAGGAATGGCAATGATCAGCGAGTCAATTTTGTTTCTCTCCAAATAATCCGTTTCCAACACGTTGCCATCAATCACATGAACTCCCTCCAGAAGTTTACCAATTTTATTGTGATCGTCATCAAGAAAAGCGACCAGCTTGTAGTTGACACGAGCGTCCCTCATCAAAGAGCCCTTTGTTAACATACCCGTAAGATCCGCTCCGTATATGACAACCCTTTCGTATTTCATATTCCCCTTTACCAGGCGGAAATACACTATTTTCACAAAGAACCGGAGGCTGATTAGCAAGATGACTGTTAAAAAGAAATGAAGGGCTATCGTAGAATAGGAGAATCTCCTGATCAGTTCTCCGCCTCCATTTTCAGCCATCACTCTCAATAAAATCATCAAACTGCTTCCTAAAAATGCAGCTCCAAAAACCTTGATCGCATCTGCCAGGGAAGTATGCCGGATAATCCCTTTGTGCGACTGGAACATCAAAAAACTTAGCAGGTACATAGGAATTACCTGCAAAGAAAAGTAATAAATTGTTTGTAGGTTAATCTCACTCAACTTGAGGTTTGACACAATGAGGTAGGCAAATGGTATAGCTACTACTACAATCATCAAGTCAATCGCTAATATGAGCCAGTGCGAGATGAACTTCGAAGAGTTGCTAATAATGAACTTTCTTAACATATGGCTTAGTCGATCATTCTCCCCTTAACATTGAAAAGGGAGATAAAGATACAAATAATACTTTGAATAGTTCAATTATCCAAAAAATAATGAGGCAGTTGCTACAATGCCTCAAAGGTAAAGACTCAAAAAAAATTGCCCTAGAATGCTCAGCAACAGGTTTTACAGTTTCAATCAATGGTAGGCATACAGGCTGACACCAGCTGTTGAGCGGCAAAGATCGGATGAAGAGTACATATTACAATTAAAAAACTATTAAAAATTTGTTTTTATTATAAAAAAAGGCGCTTCGATACAGGTAAATAGAAATTTTCAGTTTCAAATACTCACCTCATTGCTAAAGAATGACTATTGACACTCAGATAGTCAGATGGTCAGACAGTCAGATGGTCAGATGTTCAGATGTTCAGATGTTCAGATGTTCAGATGTTCAGACAGGAGACGGGAGACAGAGGTCGAAAGACGGGAGTTGGGTGGTGTGCAGTGATATTCGCACGATCAGACAGTCAGATGTTCAGACAGCCATACAATCGGATATTCAGAACGGCGGCTCCAAGGTGATTTAAAAAAACTGCTCTTTCCGGAGCCCGAGCTAAACCTTTAAATATACCACCCTGATAACCTGTTTTAGTGTGTGCTGTTCTTCCCTTTCTTCATTACCCGATGAATAGCCGTGATCACTTTTTGTTTTTGCTGCCCGGTGAGGTTGGATCCGGAAGGCAGGCAGAGGCCATCTCTGAAAAGCCGCTCGGACGTTCCGTTCAGGTATTTTGGCGCCCCGTTGTACACAGGCTGCATGTGCATAGGCTTCCAAAGTGGGCGACATTCCATGTTCTCTTTCTCCAGGGCCAGCCTAATATCCTCTCTGCTCACTCCTTCTCCTTTTTCCGGATTTACCAATACAGTGGTCAACCACCGATTTGACAAATGGCCGGAAGGCTCAGGAAGAAATGAAATACCCGGGTAGCCGGACATCTCTTCTCTGTAAAAATCATAGTTGGCTCTTCGCTGTTGCACCCTTTCTGCCAAAACTTCCAGCTGTCCTCGCCCAATACCGGCGCAGATATTGCTCATGCGGTAGTTATATCCCACCTCGGTGTGCTCATAGTGGGCGGCAGGCTGGCGTGCCTGAGTGGCCAGGTAGGTGGCTTTCTCCACCCACTTCTTTTGAGGAGACAGCAATGCGCCCCCGCCGGAAGTAGTAATAATCTTGTTGCCATTGAAAGACAATACGCTGATGTCTCCCAAACTACCGGTGGGCCGGTCTTTGTAAGTGGAACCAAGGGCCTCGGCCGCATCTTCTATCAGGAATATATCATACTTGTCGGCCACTTGCCTGATTTCATCTGCTTTGGCTGGCATGCCATACAAATGCACATAAATAATGGCTTTGGGCTTTTTCCCCTGTTTGACTCTGTCTATTATCGCTTCCTCCAATAAACTTGGATCCATGTTCCAGGTAGCCGCTTCGCTGTCCACAAACACAGGTGTGGCGCCCTGGTAGAGAATGGGATGCGAAGACCCACAAAAGGTAAAAGACTGACAGATCACTTCATCGCCACGCTCCACTCCCGCTATGATGAGCGCCAGGTGAATAGCTGCGGTGCCTGAGCTAAGTGCTGCTGCAGGGATGCCCACCAATTGCTGAAGGGACGCTTCAAAGGCATTCACGTGAGGCCCCAGCGGCGCAATCCAGTTGGTATCGAAAGCTTCTTTTACATAGTTCAACTCATTGGCACCCATGTGCGGAGAGGAAAGCCAGATTTTTTCGGAGGGGTTTGACATGGTTGTCGGAAAACGGATAGTTTTAAAAAATCGCTCAAAGGTAGTGATTGTTTTGGAAGAATGAAGACGGGTGACCGAAGACCGGAGACGGGAGATCGGAGACGGAAGACCGGAGGCGGGAGGCGGGAGACAGGAGACAGGAGACGGAAGATGAAAGGAAGGCGTCGGGACGGCGAGGGGCATTTTGCGTTGGGGCCGTCAGACGCCCGGGGCAGCGAGGGGATAACCGCAGAGGAAGAAGAGGAATCTTTGGCTGTCAATTCAGAATGTTTCGGCGGGTGAGAAGGTGGGAGACGGGAGAAAGACGACATTCGGATATTCAGACGCTCGGATGTTCAGAATGGAGTCGAGAGACCGAAGACAGGAGACAGGAGACCGAAGACCGGAGGAAGGCGTCGGTACGGCGAGGGGCATTTTGCGTTGGGGCCGTCAGACGCCCAGGGCAGCGAGGGGTTAACCGCTGAGGGAGAAGAGTCGATGGCTGTCAATGCACAAAGCTTCGACAGACCAGGAAGTGAGGAGCTGGGGGAACGGAGACGGGAGGAAGGAGACATTCGGATATGCGGACGCTCGGATGTTCAGAAAGGAGTCGAGAGACCGAAGACGGGAGACTGGAGTCGGACCGAAGGCGTCGGTACGGCGAGGGGCATTTGCGCTGGGGCCGTCAGGCGCCCGGGGCAGCGAGGGGATAACCGCTGAGGGAGAAGAGGAATCTTTGGCTGTCAATGCAAAATGTTTCGGCGGGTGAGAAGGTGGGAGACCGGAGTCGGAAGACCGGAGACAGGAGAAAGACGACATTCGGATATTCAGACGATCGGATGTTCAGAATGGAGTCGGGAGACCGGAGTCGGAAGACCGGATCGAAGGCGTCGGTACGGCGAGGGGCATTTGCGTTGGGGCTGTCAGACGCCCAGGGTAGCGAGGGGTTAGTCTCTGAGGGAGAAGAGTCGATGGCTGTCAATGCACAAAGCTTCGACGGATCAGGAAGTGAGGAGCTGGGGGAACGGAGACGGGAGGAAGGAGACATTCGGATATTCGGACGCTCAGATGTTCAGAAAGGAGTCGAGAGATCGAAGACGGGAGACCGAAGACGGAAGGAAGGCGTCGGTACGGCGAGGGGCATTTGCGCTGGGGCCGTCAGACGCCGGAAAGGTTAGTTTTTTGCTAAAGCCCCTGAGAGGGTGACCCGCCTACGCCGGAGATTTCGGTCTGGAAACACTGACAGGCCAATGGTTATGGCAGGTAACCCTGCTGGGCCGAAGGTTTCGGCGGGTAACCCGCCTTCGCTAAAGCTTCGGCGGGTAAAAAAAAATCCCGCTGACGTCAGCGGGATTCAGGTAACCATGGTTAAGGACTTCAGGTACTTCATGCAGCTTGATTTGGTTCAACATCAGCGGGCAACACGAGTTTGTCGTTGTCCACCTTTACGAACTTCGCCAAAGAGATTTGATCCTTTAGCTCATTGCCAGGGGTAAACAGGATCCTGATATTTCGGATGCTGTATACATTTACCTCCTCAGGCAACTCGTGCCCGGTGCTGCTGATACCGATGCTGAACTTACCCAGCGGCCCTAGTTCGATGGGTCTGCCATCGAGCAGGTATTCCGGGATGAGCTGAAGAAAGGTTTCGATGACCGCATATACATCAGCCATGTTGACGGTGCTTCGTGCCCATATCGCTTTAATGAACTGACGCATCTGAACCTGACGGTCTCTCTCGATGGCAGCATAGTACTTGAATTGTCCACCTCCGGCCACTCCCGGCTCGGCACGGCGAACTGTTTTAAATTGAATTGACATAATTGAAAATTGTTTAAAATGTGAAACGAAAATTTAAGTTTGAGCCGGGTACCGGCGGCTCAGTGAGGAGTGCATTGTTCTTCGAAATGAGGCCTCAAAAGGAAGGTGAATTTACTCTTCGTGTACACTAAAAAACATTTCAATATTGATGCCAAAAAATTCTCTCTCAGGAAAAATTTGGAGAAAAATATAAATTATTTTCACATACGTTATTTTTTATTTGTGAATCGAAGGAGTTTTAGCATTTAATTGCCTTTTTGTTCACCCATTTACATTTCAATCGATTGAACTACCAATATATCCTGAAAATTAATTTTCATTCATTTTGATGTATTAGGAAATTTATGTGCCTGCTAGTTATAGAAACGGATTAATTAATTCAATGAGAATTAATTGATCGTCGCAACGTTGGTGGGGTTAGTAGGGCACCGGAGGGCGGCGGTGTGACATGGCAGAATGAAGGGAAGAAGTGGAGTCGAGTTTGCTGGCCGAACAACCTCACCCCGTTCCCCTCTCCTTAAAAGAGAGGGGTGGCATCCGTGACAGCTAAAAGATCTCATCAGCTTACAACCTTCTGACCTGCTACTACCCTATGCACAACGTCATTCCGCCGGGAGCCAACGGATTGGCTCGGGCATTGACGATTGTTCGGCGACCGGAGGAATCTACGGTCTCCGATGCAGACTGTCTCAAAATCTTCATCTGGCTAACACGCCTCTCATCAGTTCGCTGCTTTTAGTGGGGGATGGTGACTCCGCCAGCTGGCGGATCACCATGACGTTGTGGTCATGCAACGGCTGGTTTGGGAAGCAGTGCAGTAAGGCGTGGTGCCCACAGCGATAGCTGGTGGCAATACCTCGGTGTGATGGGAAGGTTGGAGGCTGAGAAGAAACACCTCACCCCAACCCTCTCCTCATAGGAGAGGGCGAATGACCTTCAGTGGTATAAAGCCAGCGCTACCCCTACACCCCTAAGCCGGGCACGGCATCAGCATCAAGTTAGCGGGGCAGACTTTCAGATGTTCTGATTGTTCGGACGAGTCGGATGTTCTGATGGTAAGGAGCGGAGATTAATTTAACCGCAGAGAACACGGAGGAAGCTACGCCAAACATGAGTGTCAACTTCGCTTGCTGAAGTATTCTCCTCCCAGTTTTTTCGGTTTGCGGCTTTGTGTGAGGTGTATAAAAAAAACCTCAAAATGAGGCCAAAAATGAGCGGATTGAAAAACATAGCTATAATTGATGTCAAACATAGCTAACATTGGCCTGAAACATAGCTATAAATGGAGGCAAACATAGCTATGATTGGGATGAAACATAGCTAGAATTGAAGTGGATTATAGCTATGATTTGGGAAGGGGGTGAAAATGAGGTAAAAGAAGGCTGAAATAGATGACCCTCCCGGGTCGGATGGTTCGGATGTTCGGATGTTCGGACACTCGGATATTCCGATGGTTCGGACTGAAGGATGGTGAACCTGGCTAAAGCTTTGATTGACGGGTCGGATGTTCAGATAGTTCGGACTGGGCCAGGAAAGGGCAAGAGCCTAAGTGAACAAAACTTTCGGCTGACGACAACACAGGCTGAAGCCTGAGATGTTGGCCCGCAGTGACATCAGGAGTGCTGAGGAAAGAGTCCCATAGGGACGACATATGGGTAACACCAAAGGTGGAACCCCCATCATGGAGCGAGTGCCGTAGGTACGGCATATAATAGGACCACGAAGGCGCTGAGGCGCAGAGGAAGGGTTAACCACAGAGGAGCACAGAAGGGCGCAGAGAGAAGAAAGAGAGGGCAGGCTGAAGCCTGGAGAAGGTGATTCTACAGCTCCTGATGTTCCGATGGTTCAGATGGCAGGACGTTTCGGACACTCGGATGGTTCTGATGGTTCGGACTGAAGGACGGTGAGCCTGGCCAAAGCTTTGGTTGACGAGCGGACTTTCGGATGATCCGGACACTCGGATGGTTCGGATGGCAGGCTTGCGGAGACGAAGTAGCGCAAAGAGTCCCATAGGGACGACACGTGGGTAACACCATAGGTGGCACCCCACATAATAGAGCGAGTGCCGTAGGTACGGCATATAATAGGACCACGAAGGCGCTGAGGCGCAGAGGAAGGGTTAACCACAGAGGAGCACAGAAGGGCGCAGAGAGAAGAAAGAGAGGGCAGGCTGAAGCCTGGAGAAGGTGATTCTACAGCTCCTGATGTTCCGATGGTTCAGATGGCAGGACACTCTGATGTTCGGATGGTTCCGACTTTCCGAAAGTCTGAATGTCTACAACAAAACCCACCTGGCCCAGAGCATACCAAGGTACTCGTGCATGACGAGTTCGGTTTTTTTCAGGCTGCTGGTGGACGGTAAAAAATCAAATAGCGTTAATCGGATTTCTGTTTTGATGAGGTGATTGGTGGGGGCGGCAATGGGCTGCAAACCCCTGGCCTTAAACAGCATCATGGCCCGGGGCATGTGGATGGCATCGGTGGCTACGACTACCCTACTGCTTTTGCCAAAGCGAGCTGCAAATTTCCCAGCTTCCTCCCAGGTATTGAGGGCTCCTCTGAGCTGGAGGGTATCCGAGGGCGGCACGCCCAGAGCCAGGGCACCCTCTGCTATCGCTTGTGCCTGGTTGATCTTTTGACGAACCAGACCGGCCGAGCCGGCTACTTTGGCATTTGGTAACTGTTGGTAAATGCGGACAGCCTCAACAAGTCTGCCTAAAGTAGTTGTGCTCAACCGGTTCAAGGGAGGTAGCTTTTCGTTGTAGCCATACCCCGCTCCCAGCACAATAATAGGTATCGGTTTATCAGAAAGCGTGAGCTGACCCGGATCACATGCCGGGTAACTGCTTTCCAGATGACGGATCAGGTAGTTGGGGACGAGGGATGTGGAAGCGGCAAAAAAAAGACTCGCTGACAGAAAGAAACTTACCAGGGCACTCTTTTTCCTGCCGTTAAAACGAAAAAAAACTCCCAGGAGCAGGAGTAAGATGGAGATGAAGACCGGGTGGATGAAATAGGTAAGGAGGGCTTTCACAGATGGGGTAGTGATCGGATTGATCCGCTATTTAGTTTGATGGTGCAGAATAAACTGAGCTACTTTGTTTGTGAATACCCTGGCACCGGTGCCATTAAGGTGAGCCGGATCGGCAAACCATTCCGGGTGTGCTAAAAACTCGGGAGACTGATTCAGCATTAGATGCGGTATCCGATTTGATTTCAGTATTTTTGTCAACTCTTCATAAACACCTTGTTCACTCGTCTGGATCCGAAATACTGGCGAAATTGTCACAATCAGTTCAACATTATTTGATCTGGCAACATCTATGAATCTTTGCAAATAGGTTAATTTGGTGGAATCAATTTGATAGTCTATTCTCTCCAATTCCTCTAGCCCCCCCTTCCAATTTCCATTTAAAGGGTTGTAGCCCTTGTCTATTTTGTAAGGAATCGTGTAACTCCCTATGAGTTGAGCCAACTTGGAATTGTACCTGAAAAGTCTTGATTGGACTTTCAACACCTCTGAAAACCCTTGCATCGTAATTAAAGTATCAAGTGAATGTACTTTTCCGTAATAGGGCAGTAGCTGATTGAGGGCATCAAATCCAAAATCGCTTGAAACCGTTAAATCCTTTCCCGAAAGATCTAAAATTATTATTTCTGGTTTATACCTCTCTAAGATACCGGTTAGCACTACATAGTGGTAATAGATTCCCTTACCATCCATACCAGCATTAAATGCTGACATATTTAGACTGTCTTGCAAAAGGTAAGAAACAAAATGATGCCTGGCCTTGGAAGACCCCATAGCGATGAGTTTTTCGTTTGATTCTGACATTACATAATTAATGTCATGAATATCCCCGTAAGGCGCTTTAAAAAAGTAACGCTGAAAAACAGGAGAAAGGCCTTGATCCACTAAGAAAAGGACTGCGATAATTAAAACAGCTTTCGCTATGAATGTAACGCTCTTACACACTGCTAGAATTGAAAGTAAATAAATTGACCTCCGTCAAAAACGCCGATCAGAAGGATCAGAAGTGAAAGGCAGACATAAGCAAAGAACCTGACTGGATAATGCTGCTTCCATATGGACACTAGCCTGGGAGCAAATTCCTGAATTGCCTCAACTCCCACTAAAACCAAAACGCCTACAAACAAATAAAATAAGGTCGTTTTGTCGAGAAATACGGTGGTTTTCAAATGAAAGAAGCTTCGGAAGATAAGCAAAGCATCACCTATGCTATTGGCTCTGAAAAACACCCAAGCGATCATTACCAGTGCCATGGTGATCACATAATATATGAATCGCAGCAGGGGCTGTTTTGAAGGCGTATTGGTTTTGAAAAACTTTTCTACTACCTGATAAAAGCCATGAAGGCCGCCCCATATCACAAATGTCCAGTTGGCTCCATGCCATAGTCCGCTAACCACAAACGTAGTAAAAAGATTGAAATAGGTGCGGGCACTGCCCTTCCGGTTGCCGCCCAGGGGGATGTAGACATAATCCTTGAACCAGGTAGAAAGAGAGATGTGCCACCTTCTCCAGAAATCTGTGATGGTGGGAGCAAAGTAAGGGCGCCGAAAGTTGATCATTAGCGAGAAACCCAATATTTCGGCACAGCCGATGGCGATTAGGGAGTATCCGGCAAAGTCGCAATAGATCTGAATGGCGAATATGAACGTAGCCAGTATAAAACTTAGACTTGTGTGGAATTCCACATGATTGTAAATAGCATCGACATAAATAGCGGCCCTGTCGGCGATCACCAGCTTGATAAAAAAGCCCCACAGTGCTTTTTGCATGCCCGAGGAAATATTGTCCACATCAAAGATCACTTTCGACTTAAATTGTGGCAATAAATTCTTGGCTCTTTCAATGGGGCCTGCCACCAGCTGAGGAAAAAATGAAACGAACAAGGCGTAAATACCAAAGTGTTTTTCTGCCTTTATTTCACCCCTGTACACGTCAATGCTGTAACCCACCGCCTGAAAGGTATAGAAGGAAATACCCACCGGCAAAAGAAGGTCGAGATTTGGTACCGGCCATCTTATGTGTAGTACAGTTAGACCATCATACACTGATTGGTTGATGAAATTGAAATACTTGAAAACAAATAGAATGGAAAAGTTGATCAGCACACTCAGATACAAGTAAAACTTCCTCTGTTTGTCCTTTTCTGACTTTTCTATCCCCAGTGCAAATAGATAGGTGGTAAATGTCGAAAAAAGAATGAGAAGAGCATAAACGGGCTTCCAGTTCATGTAGAAGTAGTAGCTTCCAGCTAAAAGAAGGACCCAACGGAATTTGTGGGGAAGCTGGTAGTAAACGATCGTAATCGCAAAAAAGAAATAAATGAAGTGGAATGAGTTAAAAAGCATCCCTAGCGCTCAGTTTCAGAAAAAACATTATATCCTATTTTCGTTAGGAGCATTTATCGAATACGATTCAAATAGAAGCCCAAACTCCTTTCAGGACAATGACGAATACTAATTGAGCATTTTCAGCCACGCACAAAAAAATAG
This sequence comes from uncultured Imperialibacter sp., assembly GCF_963974565.1. Classification (NCBI taxonomy): domain Bacteria; kingdom Pseudomonadati; phylum Bacteroidota; class Cytophagia; order Cytophagales; family Flammeovirgaceae; genus Imperialibacter; species uncultured Imperialibacter sp. The sequence continues at coordinate 19,801 of NZ_CAXBCJ010000030.1, forward strand.
TGCCGTGAAATGGCTTGAAGCATCGGTCAAGATTCACTATATAGATCAATTAGTCTAACTAGGACATAACAACTTTCAACTCTGAAGAAACTTTACTCTCTTAAGAGTTTTTACTTTTCTTCTAACTTTTTCTATTGGGCCATCAATAAATTTTATGGCGAATACCGATACTAAAAAAGTTAAAATTAGGGCTGCAAAAAAGTTTACAATGCCTTCCACCTCCCTATTAAGTAATGGCTTTCCCCAAATCAACATTGAAACTGCGAATCCAGCTTGCCAATGAAACAAATAGATCGGATAGCTGAAATCGCCAATGATTTTATCCATTTTTTTTGTCAGAACCGCAGGTCTTTCATTTATCAAATACGCGACAATAAATGCGTTTAAAATATAGTTAAGATACAAACTTAAATTTTCGAGCAAGGAACTACTAAAGTTTTTTGCCACCATAGCAATTCCTGCATTAACAAGTAGCATTCCAAACAACGAATAAAAATTCAAAAGTTTGGGGTTTTCTTTGAGAATTTTTGTGATCTGATTCCGCCTATGATATATCAATGCACCTAATGAAAAAGGAAGGCTGCCGGCAAACACGGTGCTATATCTGTAAGCGTAATCTAAATTCAGAAGATAGGTCAAAGTGAAATAAAAAACACCAAAAACTAGCCAAATTACTGTTCTCTTTTCCGTTTTCGATACTCCCAGGGCAATCAAGAAGTAAAAAATAAGTTCAACAGTCAGAGCCCATGTTGGTGGTGATAGTCTGGGTGAAACACTGCCTGGAAACCAATGCAAATATATTAATGAGAAGTTTTGAAAAATTGCTGAAAAAGAATTTGGTAGAAATATAAATTGCCTGTATTGAGAGGAGGATTCTTCGCCCCAATACATAATAATCAATATAGAAAGGAACAAAACAAACCAGTAAATAGGAAATAACCTAAGGATCCGATTGATAGCAAAAAAGATTTTGCCCTCAATTCTATAGCCATAAGAATTGTGCATCACAAATGTCATTAAATAACCACTCAAAATAAAAAATCCATGAACGGCATAATGCCCAATAATCGTAAGGTTTAAAAGGTGGTGCGCAACTACAAGTAAGGCTAGAAAAGTTCTGTAAAATCCAAACATACCATTTATTGTGTGGGGTACTCTGTATTTAAATTTAAAATAGCAAAATAACTCAACTCACTCTTCTTCTCTTCAATTTAGCGGGGACACCGTATGCGAGTGAAAAGGATGGAATATCAGAGGTGACCATACTATTTCCACCTATTACTGAATATTTCCCAATCACCACGCTTTGACGGGTAGAGACTCCTATGCCGATATCTCCGCCTTCTTCGATGGTGGTATGCCCGGCCAAATTTACTCCCGGCGCAAGGCTTGACAAGCCGCCTACTGTGGAATGATGACCTATCGAACAATTCAAATTCATGACCACGTGTCGATCTATTGAGGAACCATAGTTAATACAGCAGCCAGGGTATATAATTGCGCCATCTCCTACCGAGACACCTTTTGAAACCCAAGCATGTTTCGAAATCATCTTCGGGAATTCATAATGTCCAAGGTGCGCTATCTCATCCAAAATCTGCTTTTTAATCTTCGGGAAAGCGATCCCTATTACGACTTCAATTGATCCAAAAGAGCCAATTTCAGATACAGGCCCAAGCACCTTAAACCCACAAAAAACGTTTCCTATTTTTGAGGTATCATCATCAAGAAATCCAATTAACTCACCTCCAGGATAGTAGTCATCTAAGTTCATAGCCAAATGCCCACCAACACTACCTGCGCCTATTATTACTAATTTCTTTGAGGAGTCCATTAATTGTTACCGTTAAATGGCTCCATTGGCCTGCAATCGGATTGATTGACTCCTTCCCGTTTGACTACTTTTGCGAACGTCATGAAAAGTATTTCCATGTCTAAATAAAAAGACAAATTTTCCAGATAGTGAATATCCAGCTCGAATCTTTTGTGCCAGCTTATACTATTGCGGCCATTCACCTGGGCCCATCCGGTTATACCTGGTCGGACCTGATGTCTGCGTCGTTGATCTTCGTTATAAAGTGGAATATACTTGAAAAGTAACGGCCGTGGGCCGATCAAACTCATGTCCCCTTTTATTACATTGATTAACTGTGGCAACTCGTCCAAACTCAACTTCCTGATCACTCTTCCAGCCTTTGTAATTCTTTGATTATCGGGTAAAAGAACTCCTAGTTCGTCAACCTTATCATTCATTGTTTTGAATTTGATAATCTCAAAAGCCCTTTCGTTAAGACCCGGCCTTTCCTGGAAAAAAAATATTCTTCTTTTGTTCTGGAAAAACAGTATGACTGCAATAATAACGATCAAAGGACTCGCTATTAATAGCAACAATGCAGAAAATAGCACATCAAAAACCCGCTTAAAAATCCGCCTGTACATTTTCTATCCTAGTGCGCTTTATCACGTATCCCTCTCTCCACCATCTCATTCACCAGCTTTCGTCTTTTCCCTGACGCCAGTAATGGAATTTCACTCACATATTCTACGCTAAAATCAGCGTCTGCTCCCAAATAGCTCTTAAATTCTTTGACGAGATTTTCTTCTCTTGCAAATGACCCATCATGGTTAACTTTCAAAAGATATTGCTTTGAATCCCTTTGTATTAACTGATATTGCAAAATCTCGGTATATTTCCACATGTTTTTATACATAATATAAGAAGACACGATGCCCCCTCTGGTATCATACAAAACATCCAATTTTCTCCCTTCGATCTTATCAAAATAGAGATTTAGACCAGCTTCAGCCGAAAAGGCACCTATGTCTCCGGTATCATATCTAATCAGAGGCATAGCATAATTATACAAGTCAGTCACCACTATCCTTCCCAATTCCCCGGGTCTAACAGGTTTATCTTCGTTTGGAGCCAATATTTCAACAAAATAACTGGCAGTATTTACAAGAAATTTTTGATCACAACCCGGGACTTGTTGAGCTATTATTCCATTTTCAAGATTAGAGTAGCGGGAAAACACCTCAGCATCAAAATACTTTTCCAGCGTGGTCTTCACATAACTATTAAGCGATTCAGACATAGTTATGATTGAGCTAACCCTGGTTTTAACCTTCTCTTTGTAATTCTTTTCCAAAAAACGACACACCAACTCCAATGCGGAAACGTATCCAAGAATGGCGAAAGAAGTCCTGCTTTTCTCCATATTGGAAATTATTTTGGATATTTGCACTTCATCCAAGTGGATCACGTCTACCGGCTCCAGGTTTTGAAGCCAGTAGGTTAGTGGTGATTTCATTTTTTCTTTGGCCCATATTTTCAGATATAGTAACCGATCTCCCACTTTAAACCCCGCTCGTTCAGCGAAGTATATCGTATCAGCAGTATTTCTCAGCTTCTTTCTACTACTGTGAAGAACCTTAAATGGTGTGCCTGTCGAACCACTCGTCACAACTTGCTGAAGTGCACTTAACTTGTATTCTTTGCTTAAGAAAGCCTTAAAATTATCTCTAATAATGTTCTTGTTGAGCACTGGAAAATCAGCGATGCCGTCCGAATTAGCATAAGGTGAATAGAATTCAGTAGTTCCACAAGCATGATCCAGCAATTGACGCAATCGCTCATTGCCAACACCGTACATTTCCGAACCTTCTCCGATTGTGAGAAGTCTTTGAACGTCTTTAACCTCTGATTTGACCTTTCCCCCACGAAAAGTGTCTAGTAGCCAGAAGAATGTCTCTCTCAAAGTACTCATAGTGAATTAATTAGCTTTGCCACTTCACAAGCCCAAGTCTCGCAAAAAGCCTCGCTATCCCGGCACGTTTTTTCAAAAATTCTGTCTTTACCTTATTCCTGATAACATGCTGATGGTTTTCGTATATCGGAATAAGCGCTTTCTTTCTCCTCTGGGACTTAAAAAACTTAATATATGGTTTATGAGTTAAATTATAGTAGGGAGAATGTTGCTTTAATAGTTCTGAGTCTTCAAATGGCCTCGATTCTACTAAATCTAAATAATGGTGACCACCTTCGTATCGATATTTAAACCAATGACAAAATGCCCTATTTGATATTGGCTCATACTCAAAGGCCATTTGTAAAGATGACCATTCAGGAAATGTTAATTTTCCATTGACAAATGTAGAATTAGGGATGAAAAAATTTCCCAGTCCATAAATAATATACCCATCCCCGTAGGCCTCCCCTCCCTGCACACAATGGGAATGAGCCCCCACCACAACATTGGCCCCGTTGTCAATTAACGCTTTGGCGAAGGTTCTATGAGCCGGAAACGGTAAAGTTTCAAGGTCAAAATTCCAATGAAAAAAAATCGCAATTGTCGCTGAAGGGTCATTCGAGCGAGCTGTTGAAACAGATTCAAGAAGATTCCTTTCATTTATTTCGGACAGATAGACTCCCGAACTGGGGTTTTTCTGATGGTACAGTAAAAAGTCCCAACAAGCATTAAACAACATAGTGTTCACTCCCCCTTGCTCGAAGACAATCGGACTTGCTGCTTCCTTCGGCGACCTTCCCGCCCCCCCATAGATAATCCCTTTCCTGGTCAATAGCTCAACAGTTCGGTCGAATTCCCCAGGTAAATCGAGCATATGGTTATTCGCCAGCCCCACAAGCAACTTGCCATTGCCTTCTGCCAAAACATCCAAAACACTGGGGTGATTGAAGAGAATTGGCGTGTCTGTTGTCAGCCTTGCCGTTTCAGATATCATCCCTTCAAGGTTAGCCACTATACTTTTGTTTTTGAACACTTGAGGATAACGATTGAGTATCATCCCTAGATCATTACTGCATCTAATATTTGGCGATGCTATATCTCCAACAAAAAGCATCTAACTATTTCTAATTTGAGACAAACTTGACATCATTTCTGCTGTACTCATAAACTCCACATCTGGCCACAGCTTAACAATTCCTCTCAAGAGCTGCTTCAACTGCGCCAACCCTTCCTCTCTGTTTTTCGAGTCGATATTGCCACAAAAATTTACTCTGTGAGAGCTAATATTCGCAGGCCTATTAAGCATAAAAGAATAACCAATTTGCTCCAAACAGTATGCGACCCAATCAATAGATTTGTTACTATTAGGCTCAAAAATGCAATTTCTTACCACATAGCGTTGTTTGTTAGAATTTGACTGCCCGGTATAATGAAACGACTTTTTGTACAAACCTTCGCCCTGGTGTTCCGTTTTGATCATGGGCGCATCAATGTAGGATATCCCTTTTTCTCGGAGCGCTTTGTGTAGCACCACATTCTCGCTCATAGTAGGAGAAGTAAAGTGTTGAGACTTTACCCCAAATACATTTTCAAAACATCTCAAGCCATCTTGAATAACAGATTCAAGATGGCTATTTTCTTCATATTTATCGAAGGAAAACGCTGCCGGATAGGTGATGTCGTTAAATGGAGTGGACGTAATACTAGTGTACGATCGGTTCCTAAAGCAGGACAAAACCTCTTTGTCTCGACGCTCTAGTAAGAACATGAGCAATTTGATATTCAAATGCTCCCTTCCATGAAATTCCGGAACGATAAGCTTTTCAGTGATCCCCTGTTTCCACAAATCGAAAACACCCGCATAGCCGCTCAACTTTGAAAATGTATCAGGAAGAAGCTCGTATCTATACTCCTGATAATTCTCCCTTTCCATAGCCTCGAAATCAATATTTGCCGGTAACGAAAAGGCTGAAAACACGGCATGGTTACCATTAACGTCCTTCACAGATGACAAGGCATCATATAACCCCATCAAGTCATCTTTATTTTCGAGAGAATCATAATAGTCAAACCTGTTCGTCACGGGCAGCCCATCGCTATCCATGTTTAACCGGGCCTGTTTCGAGGCGACTCTTACATTTCCATAGTCATCAACTGAGAGAGCCACAATCTTTCTTTTGGTCTTCCAGCCAATAGTGTTCTTTAGAAAATACTTTACTTTTTGACTATACCTCACCTGTGATATATTTTTTAGCATAGTTGTCGGCATTCCTAATCGTAAACTCTTTTGAGGCATTTTTTGAGTTTTTCGCTATCACTTCGAGAGCGCCTGAATTATTTTTCATTTCAATTATCCATGAAGCAATTTCCGATACACTGTCCATGGTAAAGCACTTGCCATTTTGGTACTTATCGACATGTCTGGCTATTTCGGAGTCGAGGGATGCAATGCACAGAAGGGGCACGCCAACCGCCTGAAGATTGTAAATTTTACTTGGAATACTTACATGTGCCGTTTTTTCGTCCAGAATAACAACACCAAGATCGGCACTGCCTAACGAATAGTTGATCAGATGATCAGGTTGAAACGGGAGAATCAAACAATTTTGGAGCTTTTCATCCTTTATTCTTTCCTGTAACGAATAAAACTTCTCCCCTCTTCCGATAATTACAAATACCAGATCCTTTTCTGCGACAAGTACGTTAGCAATATCGAGCAGTATTTCAGTATTATGAGTGTATCCAATATTTCCAGAATACTGTACAATGAACTTTCCTTCTAACTCATTCTCTTTGATAAAGGGATTTTTTTGTTTGTCTTCCTCCACCAGATTGGTCAAGCCTGACCAGTTGTGGATGACATGGATTCTCTCGGCATTGACATATTGAGCTACCAAGCACTTCATGCCTTCCGCAATCGTATATATTCTATAAGCTTTTGAGAATAGTAAATTATTCCACTTCACCCACCTCCGATATAGAAAATTAGTTTCTTTTACCCCATAGATACTCAATACATCGGGATAAACGTCGAAGATCAGCACCGAAAATCTATTAGGCAAAACTAACGACAAAAGGTAAGCGAAAGGAGGAATCGTAATGTAGAAGATTTCGAATTTTCTATATTTGGTGAGTAGCAGGAAGTAGATGCGAAAAGTCGCCGTCAGCCATGTGAAAAATTTCCTGGCAGCACTTCTTCGATCATACAAATTGATCTTCGACCATCGTACACTTGAGTCAATCGCTATATCCTGCTCTCGAATAATGCCAGAAATAAGTGCGACTTGCTCAAACTCATTTGTTTTAACAAAAGCGTTAATTATATCGATGGTTAAATAACCACTCGCTTGGTTAATGAATACAATTTTTTTCTCACTCATATCCGTCAACACTTGCCGTTAAAATTCTGGTTAAGGCTATACATTAAAAACTTCCGCAAAACTTTCGGCTGCCCGCTTTATCCTTTGATCATAGGGCTCATAGATAACCTTATCGAAGTCTGTTCTCTCGAAATTGTCGTTCATCAGCGAGGCAAGTGCATTTAAGTCGTGGGGGTCGAAAAACACGCCCCAGTCACCTAGCTGTTCGATATTAACGGCAAGATTGGAAGCGATTACAGGAGTCTGTAAAGAGATAGCGTCTTCGATTACAGTGCTCCAGCCTTCAAAGAGGCTCGGTTGGATAACAGCCTGTGCATATCTCATTAGCGTCAGTTGCTCCTGCCGGGACAGTACACCCAAAAAACAAATTTGATCTTTCAAATCATGTTGTTCCATCAGCTCCTTGAGTTCAAGGACATGTGGTGCAGACGAGTCATCCGGGAGCTTTCCTGACATGGCGAGAAAAGGCTTCTTTCCTTCTTTTTTTAGTAAAGCCAACGACTCCAATAAAACCTTATGATTCTTATGTTTATGGAACTGATTGGATACCAAAAAGTACTTTTGTGGCAAGCGATGCTGCCTCAACAGATCTTCCCAGCCAGAAAAATCAAACCTATCTACTACAGATGCGAAATGAAAAATATGAACATTGACATCCGGCTTTACTTTGAAAAATTTTTTGAAGTCGTTTAATACCGATCGACTGGATAACACTAAGTGTTTGGTGTTCTTGAGAATTAAACGAATTCGGGCATCACGTTCCATAATTTTTCGATTGCTGAAAAACTGTGGGTAATGCTTGTGTTGCAAATCGGCATACCAACATACTTCTTGAACCTTACTTCCAGATTTGACAGGGAAGTCATGCATTGGGAAAACGGCGTCTAATTCATACTGCTTGCAAATAGGCTCAATGAACTTATTACTTCCAGATAGCCAAGAAGTAATATACCCTTTATAGATAGACGGGAACTCCCACTCAACAGCCGTTAAATGGGGGTATTCAATTTCATCTACAAACTTTTTTAAATCCTTTCGGTAAAACAAGACAACCTCCGGTTGCTTATCATCTTCAAGCCAATTCAGAATTTTGATAGCATTGAGTATGTAAATGACACCACCCATCCATTTCGTGCTGAAGTTGTAGACAACTCCTATCCGTTTCCTGCTATTTTTTTTCATCTTACCAGTTCTCCACCAAATCCTTCACTCCCCTGGCGAGGTCCCATTGCGGTTCCCATCCAGTTACTTCCTTAAGCTTATTTACATTGGCGACCAAATGCATCCTATCAGTCTTTCTCACCTTATCAGGATCAACTTCAATACTGATCTCCTCTCCAATTTGTCCGGAAAACTCCTCCACTACCTCTGTAACAGCATACTCTATGCCTCTTCCCAGATTAAAAGTATCATACCCTAGATTTGGTATTTCCAGCAATGCTTTGACTGCATTGGCCATATCATGCGTATGAATGAAGTCTCTCTTAGGCTCAAGGTTGCCCAGCCTGATTGTCCTTACTCCCCGTTTTAGTTGTGCTTCGATTTCCGGTATAAGGTGAGGGTTTGTCTCATTCGGTCCGAAAGCATTAAAAAATCTACAGACCACAGTGTCGACTCCAGTGAGCAAATGATACTCTTTGCAAAGGTGTTCACCGGTCAATTTACTTAATCCATAAATATCCAGCGGGCCGGTAGCATCAGTTTCAGAAACTGCATGATCGTAGATGGGATACACTGCAGCCGTTGAGGCGAAAAAGACTCTTTGTACACTCTTGGTTTGCCTTAATGCATTAAAAAGGTTCATGGTTCCTCTGATATTCACATCGGAAGACTCGAATGGGTGGGCGTTACAATAGGGAATAAAATGAATAGCTGCCAGATGCACTACTATTTCAGGCATCAATCTGCTAACTAACTGATTAATAGCCTCAGCATCTCGCAAGTCAACCAAATGAAATTGACTATCGGGGATATCAAGAAACTCCCTATTCCCAAAGGACAAATTATCCAGGACATGTACTGTGTGTCCTTCTTGCTCAAGAAGAGGGACAATTGCTGATCCAATGAATCCCGCACCCCCAGTAACTAATACACGCATTTTTCTTTTGTATTTAAAGTAATAAATAGTTTGATCAGGCTTTCAATGGAGAATAATTTGGAGCATTTCCCCAAATGTTAACGCCGTCCCACAAGCATGATCAAATAATTCTGCTTGTCAGTTCATTAAAAAGACCAGAAGCAGCTTCAAAGGATTTTGAATTTAAAACCTCATCTTCAATCTTTCCCTTGAAAATATCTCGTTCCTTATTTGGCAGGCTAGAGGATTCTGTTGTTTTATTTTTCTCGGCAAGTTTCATTCGGTGTCTGTAGTTAAGAATCGAATTGTTCAATTGTTGCTGAGAAAGACCTGACTCAAGTTCCAAAACAGAAAAAACTTGAGTTACAAATCCCGCTGTATTGTTCGTGAGACTTTCGAATGACAAAAGCGTCAAGTCATTCATTTTTTCTTTCACAAAGGAATAATACTTAGTATATCTTTGTACCAACGCCTCAATTTCTTCTGTAGTGGCAGCCTTGTTCTTTGTGTAGATAAAGGACGATACCGCCTGCAATGGATTTCTGATAATCACTACGGTTTTTATTCCAAGCTTGAGAGCTATTTTCAAAGCTGCCTCGCTGTGCAGGTGGTGAGCCCAAACCAGCCCAGGCACTAAGTCGCTAATTAAACCAACATCATAGGTGTTACCAGATCTTGGATAGCCATCAAAATAAAGTTGATCCCCTTTGGCTGGCAACCTTACCTTGTCTCCGCGGAAAGCTCGAACCAAATAGAAGTATAGTTTGAATGCAATCGGCTTACTCAGGAAGAAATTTCTGATCATTTTATTTTATAATATACAGCCTAGTAATATCAACAGTTTCTATTCCGGCCCCAAAGATCAGAATTTTGCAATGTTAGGAGACAGTAAAAAATCGTAATATTTTTTTCCAATCGTTTCTATGCTATACGGTGCCATACTCTCCCTAGCATTTTCACTCATTTGTTGTCGGAGGTTCGAGTCATTGACCAGTTCCTGAAGCTTTGCGGCAAACACTTCTTTATGAAAAAGTGGTATCAGAAAACCATTGTATCCATCTCTTATCATTTCAGATGGCCCAGCCACGCAGTCATAACAAACCACAGGAAGCCCGGAGGCAAGCGCCTCTCCTATCACGTTTGGAAATCCCTCGGAAGAAGAAGTGAAGGCAAAAATAGAAGAAGTCCGATAGAACTGATCCACATCTGATCTCTTACCAAGAAACTCAACGCAGTCTGCGACACCCAAAGTACTAGCTAGTTCTTTCAACCTTGCCATGTGACTTTGCTTAAGGTGGTCTTCTCCGATTAATATTAATCGCCATTCTTTGGCCTCAAGCGTAGCAAAAATTTCAATCAATTGGTCCTGATGCTTGCTTTGTATGAGCCGACCAACCATTAATATATCTTTTTTTCTTAGGCTTTCATCTAAAGGAATCTCTCTAATAGGATTTCCTATCACCCGGAGGTGTCTAGGTTTATACATTTTCGAGTAAATCTCTGCTGCGATATGAGTCTGAGCAATTACTCCAGTAGCACCAGGATAAAGCCATCTTCTCAAGCGATCATGAATTTTACCCAATGACTTGTCAGGCTGGCTTCGATCGGACACAAATACGTGAAAAGGTAATCCGAACAGCGCAATTAAAACAAATGAATTCCAAAGTTCGCCAAAACTTAGGACAGCGCATGGAGCCAATTTCTTAACTTTCGACCGCAAGAAAAAGAGCGTCCGAATCGTAGAAGCAGCTCGGAATTTGTTGTTAAAGGCAAAAGGAGGAACATGTAATTGGACATTGGGAGGCACAGGATAAAAAACTTCCCTGTCAACCCCATAAAGCACTAAATCAACAGAAACAGATTCTTCCTTACCAAAATAGTTTGCTAATTCAGTCATAACCCTCTCCATGCCACCAGCTTGTAGCGAGTGGATAACTAAACAAATCCTTCTAACAACCATGTTCACTCAATTACATCCACTTCTTATGCCACATCTGGAACATCAACAGTTTCCAAATCAAAGGTTGGTAGTGGAGCTGTCCCTCCATAAATTGCCTAACAATCGTTCTAACAAATAACGGTTTGAAGATCCCCTGTTGCCTTATTTCTTCCTCATTAAAATATTCCTCAATGAGGTAACTCAAATCCTTTCTGAGCCATTGGTAGATTGGTAAACTGAAGCCTGCCTTTGGTCGATCCATCATTGAAAATGGCACATGTTTATGCACAATTTCTTTGAGTATCCTCTTTGAAATGGCGCCATCAAATTTATAACCTAGAGGCAGGCTAGCGGCAAACTCAACTATTCTATGATCCAAAAAAGGTTCTCTTCCCTCTAAAGAAACTGACATCGTCGCCCGATCTACTTTTGTCAGGATGTCGTTTTGAAGATACATATTGTAATCAGCCGCCATCGCAATCTCTATTTCGGAGGTAAATCCTTCAGCCTTAAAATCATATCCAGTATGATATCCGTTCGAGGTATCAATCAACAGCTGAGCTTCATAGCGAGCTGGCAAACTCCGCATTCGTCGAAATAGGTCTATGGCCTGCTGTTGCCTATCTGTGTTGAGGGCCTTGCTGAGGCCGTCTATTTTATGCTGTAGCGCAATGTTTTTGGAGGGGATATATTTTTTAACCAAAGACATCAGCGCTTTTGAAGGTGGTTTTGCAAACCCTGGGATGCTATTCAGCATTTGAAGCTTCATTGACAAAGACCGATAGTCATCATAACCAGCAAATATTTCATCGCCAGCATCTGCCGACAAAGCCACTGTAACTTGTTCTCTCGCTATTTTGCTGACCAGCATTGTTGGTATTATAGAGCTATCAGCAAAGGGTTCGTCACAGTAAAACGGGATGCTCGGGATAATTTCCTGTGCCTCCCTGGTATTGCAATAATAAGATGTGTGGTCAGTACCCAAAAAAGTGGCTGTCGCTTCTGCAAAGGGCGCTTCGTTGTTACCTTCATCAAACCCGATGGTAAAAGTCTTAAGCCTGTCTGTTCTGTCTTTGGACAACAAAGCGGCTACGGCTGTGCTGTCATATCCACCACTAAGAAAGATTCCCACAGGCACGTCCGCCACCATCCTGTATTCAAAGGCAGACTGTAGCAGGCTCTCTAATTCGGTCGTTGCTTCATCGTAGCTCAAAGAAGCTTTAGGCTTCTTGTAAAGAGAAAATACATCCCAATATTTTTCCAGTTGAATGGTCCTGTCCTTAAGTGAAAAAATTAACCAGTGACCAGTGTCAAGTTTATGTGTATGTCTAAAAATGCTATAAGGGGAAGGGACATAGCCATAATTTAGATAAAGATTGACCGACTGGCTATCAATTTCTTTTTCGAACAAAGGATGTTGGTGAAACGCCTTTAGTTCTGATGCGAAGAGAAAAACTCCATTGTTATGATAATAATAAAACGGCTTCACCCCTGCCCTGTCTCTGCAACAAACAAGTTCTCTGCGTGCCGAGTCCAAAATAACAAAAGCAAACATCCCAATAAAACGAGTTACTGATTGCCGGCCCCATTCATCATAGGCGTGCAGAATTACTTCAGTATCCGATTCAGAAATAAACTTATGGCCAGCTTGTACCAAAGCTTCTCGTATCTCTTTATAATTATAGATCTCGCCATTGAATACAATACTTAAGTGCTGGTACACCATGGGCTGATGCCCGCCATTTGAAAGATCGATGATGGAAAGTCTTGCTTGTCCCAAGCCAATCACTGCATCGTCAAATCTACTAATGGAAGTGCCGCTGTCATCGGGACCTCTGTGATGAAGTGAAGCCACCATACGACGTACTGTGTCGGCTGACCTATCGGTGCTAAATTCTATGAATCCTGCTATTCCGCACATGATCTAAATTGAAAGAAACCGTCCATATTTGATCATTTGACAAAAACATATTCATTTATTCCATTTGTACTAGTAGTGGTGATCCCGATTAACTTCAGATTATGAAATTCAAAAAAGAAGTCAACAATATATTGAGGTGAAGCCACCTCAAAGGGTAATCCACCGATCCAATCTACCCAGTCATGATAAATTGACATTCCACGCAGCTCTTTATATCTGCTGTATCGTGAAAACGGATTCTTAAATCGAAACACGTCGGAAAGTGACATACGTAGCACCATGTATGAAATGTATGCAGACAGGATTAATCCCCTCATAATGAAGTTAGAGTTGTATGACTCCTTTATCTTTCTCCAAAAAATTGATTTTCGGCCTTGATCGTTATAGATCCCAATAAAAAAAGTTCCATTTTCTTCTAAGGGCAGCGTAGCGTTGTGAAGTGCCTTGATCATATCGCCCGTATGATGTAAAACTCCCCATGAATAAACATAATCATACTTACCTAACCCAAGCATGAATTCTTGATCCAAAACAGAGCCTTCTGCAATCGCCCAATGCAATGAACTATCGCCGTACTTATCTTTTAGAATATTAGCACACTGCACAGAATTCGGGTCAAAATCCAGAGACATTACTCTAGCGCCTAACCTATGTGCAGCAAGACTAAATAGTCCACTACCACATCCGATATCCAAAAATGACTTGCCATGCAGGTTATCAACCCTCAGCATCTTCTTTAGCGACTCCGTGGCTATAGTCAGTCTTTCTTCTGAAAACCCCTTTAAAAAACTATTCCAATTTTCCCCAAATGAAAATCGCCTACCGTCTTCTATTTCCTCATCAAATGTGGATTTTTTCATTTCTCTAAATTTATTTTGTCTATTTCAATACCTAACTCATCCGAAGACATAAACTCAACATCTGGCCAATTTTCCTTTATTTTTTTCAATAACTTTGATAATAAAAGAAGGTTTTCTTCTCTATTCTTTGGGTTCAGTTGTCCCATGAAATTGAGCCTGTGAGAGCCAATAATGGCAGGCTTCTTCCAAGCGAAGGCCGAGCTGATTCTCTTCAGACATTCTGAGACCCAGTCTACATCAGGGTTGATTGATGGCTCAAAGAAGGCGTTTCGAACCAAATATCTTTGGTTGTGCCGATTTCTTTCACCCAGGTAATGATATACGTTCCTGGTATCTTGGGTGGATCCAAGTATTGGTTGAAATTGATTTCTTATACCTTGAATGTAAGATATGCCATTATTTGATAGCTGAGCTTCCAATTCCTTTCCCCAAATATAACAAGGCGCAATGAATGACTTTGACTTAAATCCCCAAATATCATAGAATAGGTCTAGCCCTTGTTGAATAATCACCGCCAAATTAGATAGTTCGCTTTCTTGTATGAAATTGAATGCGTCCATATACTCCATTTTGTATACAGGGTGATCCGACACATGGGGGCTGTACATTTCTAAATCGAAAACTGTACGTACTGGCGTATCATTCCGTTGCAGCGCTTCCATCCATCTGGCGACATTTAAGTGCTCTCTCCCGTGGAATTGGGGCTGAATAAACCCCGCCTTCATCCCCTGTCTATATAATGTTAAAACTTGATCATGTGCCGGATAGCGTTCCAGAGTCTTTGTAAATGGTTCATGGAAATAACTCGAATAGCCGGATTCCTTAATCCTCGTAAAATCAGGGTTTGCAACTATGTTATTGGCAGTGATAACCGGAGGCTTTCCATTTATATCCCTGACCTGATCTAACACCTGAAATAGATACATCAAATCATCATTGGACTCAAGCGAGTCATTTCGATTATATGGACAGCTATCAACTGGGTATCCTTTTTTCACTAATTGATGGAACGCCTTGTTAGAAGACATTCGGACAGCTCCCCAGTCATCCGATTCGATAACAACAATCCTTCTGTTGGTCCGCCATCCAGGTAGGTTTGAAATGGAACTAAGTAACTTTTTCGGGCGAAGGGATAATCTCACGACTGATTAAATTATGACGAAACGAATAAAATTGATTTGCAGAATAATCTACTACTGTAATTAGTTAGTGTAATAGTTGTTTGATTCTGCTGAGCATACCGAACAATGTCGTGTAAATCGGATAATATCTGTGCAGCATTCTATTCTTCCCGATTAGCCTAAGAAGAACACTCTTGAGGTCATCGGCCATCAGAGATTTTGACATTTCAACCGTAAAATCATATTGTCTGTTTTCCAATCCAACCTTGACGGCAAGGCGTGCCATATTGCTAAACATCTTCTTTTCAGCTTGAGGGGAAAGCGGATATTTGATTTGATAATAATTCAGTATCTTCATCCCCTTTTCATACCACACCTGAAACCTTTCAAAATCACTAGAGTTCGACAATGAATTTGAGAGAACTCTGTAGTGACCGGTTACCTTATCCAAAAAATGAAATTTTGTGTGCCTTGCCATTTCAGGCCACAAAAAAGCATCGATAGTTGTTAGCTTATTTTGCAGGCAAAACTCAAAGTCAACGAACTTTTCAAATAACTCTCTGCGGAAACAGACCGTCAACGGCACAATCGGATAACTACCCATGAGGATTTCTTCATACAACCCATGTCCCTCCTTATCGGACTGATGCAAATGAGTATTAAGTTTTAAAGTACCATTTTCAAAAAGTGAGCAACTCCGAGTGTGAACAAGACCTATTTCGGGATTGGCTTCCAAAATATCCACCTGACTTTGGAGTTTTAGCGGGTCGGTCCAATAATCGTCTCCCTCTAGGATGGCAATGTATTTGGCCTTGCAAACCTTAAAAAGCGCCCGATAATTCTTCACTAAGCCAGCATTCGCATTAGGTCTAAATACTGTAATCTTATCTGGATATAGCTGAGAGTATCTAAAGCAAATCTCATAAGTTGCATCCTCTGACCGGTCATCTCCGATTAATATGTTAAACGGGAAAGAGCAAACTTGTGACAACACGCTTTCGATGGCCCCCTCTATATATTGCTGCTGATTGTAGGTGGGAACTATCACGTTAACCAAGGGTAGCGGCAGTTTCATCTCACTTGAAAAAGTCAATTATTGGGAAATCTCCCTCTAACATAAATCCAAAAGTCACCAGATTGCCAAAAACACTCGCAACCCCAATAAAATCCATCCCTCGTCGGAGCATTACAACATTAGTGATGATCAAAATCACAATCACAGGCACCTTGACCAAATTAAAGGTCATCGCTGTGCCACACTTTGAAACAAAGTAAATAAAAAAGAAAAACGCTACTAAATTCGCTAACATCAAAAACCGACTTCCCTCTGGTAAATAAACCATTAAGTTGACCATTGAATAAAACAACAGAGAGAATGAAAACACTGACTTTAAATTACCTGACTCCTCCGTAAGTTTCCTTTGCCAATAAAAGGCAGAAGAAAACAGCAAAAAAACAACAAGCTTTACGAAGTCGTTATAATAATACACATACCAGTTCAACCGCATGGTAAGCGATTCTCTTTGGGCTATCCAATCGGCCGATGAGTAGGAAATCAGTTTTTGGGATATTGCTGCGGGCAAATTAGGCCGCAATCCACTTATGAAACTCAGGTCTACGGTAGAAATAACAGAAGTCACTAAATAGAGTAAGAAAAATAGTTGAATTCTATCTCCAAATAGCCTGTAAAACAAGAATATTAACAAAGGAGCTATCAAGCTGAAGTGAATAAGTGCCGAAAAAAACATGAAAAACACCCCTTTGTAAGATTTTCGATACACAAAAACATTTAGTACTCCAAAGAGAAAAACGTGCATCGCTGTATTAAAGCGAAATGCGTTTACGTTCCAAATGGGAACCGTTAAAAAAAAGGTCACAAACAAACCCCACCCGATTACTGTCTTTTCAACTCCGACATCTCTTAAAATAATCCAAATATTTCTTGAGTAAAAGAAACCAAAAAAAATAGAAAATACAGCATACAACACTCGGGAATCTGTGGATACTTTTGCAACCAGATATGTTAACAACGGCTGCACAAAATCTGAATACTGCTCGAACTTGACCAGCTGGGTTACAAAGTCCCAAAAACCCATGTCGGCACTGGACAATTCAAGCATCCACTGAACGTATCGATTTGCATCGACTTGATCACTCGGAATTACCATTGTATAGCCAAAGAAAATGCAATACAGCCAAAAGATGTTTTTAGCCCAAGGTACATCCTTGTATCTAAGTGCAAAAATCATCGAAATAATTGGCGAAATTAAAAAAATGCCTATTAACCTCGGGAAAGAAGAATTTTTCACACTTTATTTCTATGTCCTTTAATAAACGACAATGATATTCTCTTCAATTCGACGTATTCATCCAGGTTTTGCAATTCAAAGACTAAAAGAAAAACTAATAGAAACGTAAAAACCTGAACAACAAGCATCAAGGAATAAGTCAAGCTAGTCAATGACCAAAGAAAAGTGCTTCCAGCTACTACTGAACATGACAATAGATATGGAGCTATGTCATACATTTGCTCTTTTACTGAATATTTCACTAATCTTCCCGAATAGGAGCTATTAACGTATGTTGCTATAATAACCATAAAAATTCTAACAACCAGCATTGTTACTACTCCAAAATAGATTGCGCCCAAAATGCTTGGCACCAATAAAACAATCTTTATCACCTGAAGCTTCAAAACCAAATCCGACCTACCTTTAATGTTCAGGATATTTAGGTTTGTCAAGTTCAATGGCAAAAAAATACTACTGATGCAAAGTAGTTGTAAATACAAGATAGAGGTTTCCCACCTAGCGCCAAGCAGGATGTGAATCAAAGGTTTCGCCACTGAAGCAAGTCCCGTTAGTAAAAGGAAAGATACGAAGAATGTCATCCTTGATATCTTCTTAATATTCAGCAACATAAGATCCTCCTGATACTTGATGCTAGCTAGCGCCGGAAATAGTACTTTTGAGAAAGCAGTGGATAAATTGGTTGTGACCATCGCATTAAACTGCTCTGCCCTTGTAAAGTAACCTAATGAGGAAGGCGAAAAAAATTTGCCCAGTACCAAATAGTAAATGTTATACTGGAAAGTTGCTATTAGATTAGACAAAAGTATTTTATTGCTGAATTTAAACTGTTCTTTGAAGGCAACAACTGAGAAAGAAAAAGATGGTCGCCACTCCGCAAACATCCAAATTAGCATAGCGTAGATGAATTGACGCAAAAGTATCTGATATACTAAACTCCAAACGCCAAATCCCTGATACGCTAAGAAAATCCCGAAGACACCACTAACCAGCGACCCGACTACCGATGCTATAGTTTGTTTTTTAAAGTCAATTCTTCGAGAAAGTATAGCAATTTGAACTATAGAAAAGGAATTTATTAAAATCACAAGGGCCAATACCCTAATCAAGTCAACTAACATCCCCTCATTGAAAAATAATGCAATGTAAGGAGCAAAAAACGCCAGCAGCAGATAAATTACAACGGAAAGGCATACATTATAGATAAAGACCGTGTCATAATCTAGGGCAGTGCATTTCGTTTTTCTGATTAAACCAATGCTTAGCCCTCCATCTACAAATGTGTTAGCGAAAGCGAAAATTACTGTAGTCATCCCGATTAGGCCAAAGTCTTCGGGAGATAGTATCCTCGCTAATATTATCCCTATCACAAAACTTGACCCACTACTAATGATTTTTTCGGTCAAATTCCATCCAATCCCTGAAATCGACTTCTTCTTAAGCGACATTAGCTATTCCAAGTTTCCTATCTACTAAGGTTAGCATCTTGTCGTTTTGCTACATTTACAAAGACCTGCAACGCTAGTCGATAAAAGTCTACCAATTCAACTTGTGAATTCTACCATAGAAAAGATCATCTACCGCATTCGAGTGAAACTTTATTCCATTAGGCAAATAATTTTTTATTTTCCGAATATCACCGGAATCATACTCAATCTTATTGGACACATCCACAGAGTCTTTGACAACAACGACAGAGATGTTATAACCATAACAAAGCACTGACGCATCTTTACAGTTAAACCCTGCAAGCACTAACCGATATAGGAGCAGGCCTGCATTCCAGAGCGACACATGACCTCCAACTATAACGTGTTTGAGTGGTGGAACTGTTACTGCGAGTACTCCCCCTTCCTTCAAATTATTGTGAGCGTTGGTCAAAAACCGTTGAACATCCACTTGGTGTTCGAGCACATGGCTACACCAGAGGCAATCAAATTGCGTTTCAAACTTATGCTCATTAAAGTCGGCCACAATACACTCCTGATCCCCACGCTTCTTTTTAAAGTACACAGAGTCACCATAATCAATGGACGTTACTACTTTTCCTGCTTTTAGGAAAACGTCGGAATGTAAGCCCTCACCCGAACCTACGTCTAAAACTGTTTGAACTTCAAAGTCATTTATCACTTTATACAAAGCCTGACCAGCAAATATATCAGTGTAAGCCTTGGGTAACTTCGGTATTGGCTGGGAGTCTACAGCCATAAACTCAATTTTTTCTGCTATCAGGCCCAAACCTTTAGATAGATTTTTTAGAAATCTATGTTTTAATCCTATTTGTTCTGTTGTATCCATTTTTGGATTTATTTTTAATAATCATCTACTTAACCTCAATTTTGGCCCAGCTCATATCATATCCATAGGCACTCCAAGTATTGTAAGTCAAAGCGCAAATTCTATCAAATACTGGTTTGCCAATTTTCTTGTATTTATCTGTTGAGTCAACAGATATGGGTTTTGATAAATCTATTTTACCATGCCCAATAGTGCCTTTTTGATAGCTAACATGGGATTCTAGCATACTTGGATAAAATTCAATATCTAACTGTAGCAAAAGTCTTCTTAGTTCGGTGTCTGGATCAGCAACAAACCTTTCGTAGTAAAGAATCGGAAGACCTAGTTCGCGCAGAGGGGCCATTCGACGATTGTAGAAGGCACAAAACAAAGAGGAAAAGTCTAGTAGATCCAAGTATTGAATTAGGTCAGTATCAACATCAATCGCCCACTTCATAAATCGGACAAAATTATACTCGTTGTCTATCTTATCCTGTTTTGTTGGCCTGAGCCAAGTCCTCACTTTACGCTTAAGCAATGTGATAAACCGCTCATCTATCTTGTCAAAGCAGACAAGACTTGCAAAAATTGAGACTGGATTCCTTACCAAAACAAACCCTCGAAACGGAAACTTATGTTCCCATACTCCCTGCTTGACAAAAAGTATGCTTTTCCCATCTAGTTTTAAGTCCTTTATAATGGGATGGTCAATTTCTATTTCAGTCTCGGGATATTTCTTAAAATACTCAACCCTCGCTATTTCGTCTTTGGTGTCTTTCTCATTGAAATTAGCAATAACATGGATATTGGGATGTGCAAGGAAAGTTCTTTGTAGTAAAGTCTCACCAGACCTTGCCATGCTAGCCATATGTATTATCGGAACTCGCACCACTTTTTCTTTTTTTATCATATACTGTCAGTCACACAAAGGCCAAACCCATCTCCCCAAATGTCCAAAGACCTGAACTTCCCTGGTGTTCTTTTGCATTGATTTAAGAACCAAAAATGTTGTTTTATTTATTCGACGATAACAGCATCATAAGTCGGTCTTATATGTAAGCTATTTCGTTACGATAACAAAAAGCTTCAACCCAATTTATTCGATGGGTCAACAACAGTTTGATAATTGTTAACCCCCATGCCAATTGTTCGCCGAAGTAGAGTTTTCATTTCCTTATTCAAATCATCAATATTCCTACTTTTCAACGACTCTATTATCCTATAAAATGAATCCTCATCGTAAAACCTGTCTTCCAATCCTTCAAAATTCAAGTTCTCATCCTTTCCATATCTCAAACTAATCAAGTTATAATACATACATTCATAGTATGTCACTGTGTTGAACGTTATGGCAAAATCGTATAAACCACTCTCAAGAAGTTCCTTTATAGTCATACCACGATCCAAAAATTTTAAATTTCTACAATTGGTGACACTTGGAAAATCAAGAATGGAAGAATTGGGATGTGGCTTCACATCAAATTTCACTGATGATTTCGAGGCAATTGTATCCAATAAGACCAAAAGCTTTGAAAAAGGCTCATCATAAAAGTTGAACCCCCCCAAAACAATGCATCTTTCAAAGGAGGTGTCAACATTAATTGATCGCTTCGGATATTTGGGATTTCCCACGATGTAAATATGATTATGGTCCCAATTAAAATCTCTGATCAAATCTGCTTTTGTGGACTCACCAAACGGCAAAATATGTTCTGCACATATGCCTTCCCCGTTTATAATATCATTCGGAATTTGGATTCTATACCTCCCGAATATCCCGTGAAAAATATGGTAAGTATCCACCCCCATTTTCCTTAAAAAAAGTGTCATCAGTGCCTCGATCCCAACAGCACTATTGAATGGGATGTACTTCTTGTTGACGACATCATAACCCCTAAATGCCTTGTCCATTTCATCTACTTGATTGGCAAAGTACATGGCCTTAAAAACCAAATAAATCTTTTGGCTCCAACTAAATTGTTTTAAGTATTGGTTCGAAAATATATACAAAAAGAAAAATCTAAACGCCTTCAAATTCGGAATTAGGGTTTTCTTATGGGGGTTGATCTCAACTTTGACAGAACCTTTGACAGCATCCAAAATGCTGTCAACTAATTCGTTGTAATCCTTCCTGCCAGCAAATAGGGTAGACAAAACTATGTCGTTCATTTTGAATGCTGCTAAGAACTTTCTAGCATCGATTCGAAGAAACAACAACAAAAACGCATACTTTATCCCCTGAGTCCGCTTCGATAGCACTAAATTTATCAAATCGTAGGAAAGTGGCTTGGCTAGATCAATCCCTTTATAATCATATCTCAAAGACTCCTTAATCTTGAGGTAAGTTTGGTAGTCGTCGTAATTGTCTGTTGACTCGAAACTCATCTATTTGGGGTGGCCATTAGTCTCTCCGCTATTTCCAGGTCTTCTGGATTATCGATGTCAATTCCTTCAATGTTGTCTACCTCAACAAAGAATGGCTTTTCACCAACCCTTCGCTTACCCTCTTTCCACACTTCCTTCTTGAATGCAAAGAAAGCACTGGTTTCAACAAGTATAGGCTCCAGGTCTTGTGTCCGTGGCACGTCGTCCAATGAATAGTTTAATGGCTGACCCTTGTACCAGGTAAATGTTTGGATTTTCTGCACAGCAAGGGCTGAGTCATATCCTCCACCAACCACATGTTCGACGGCTGATTCTATAGACGACGTTTTAGTAAAAGGTGAAGTGGTATGGGCCAAAATGTAAACATCTGCCTCTACTGAGTTGCAAAAAGCCTCATAAATCTCTCCTCCTTTGGTAAGATCACCATCTAATTTTGTATCTCGCTTCAAAAAGATCGTCCCTTTCGGTAGCTCAGGAACAATGTCTTCCGAACTACAGTAGGCATATACTTCGTCAATCCGTTCTACCTTTAGCAAGGCTTCAAATATGTAGGTCAGCAATGGCTTGCCACCCAGCAGTATTAAGTTCTTCCCCTTAATCCTCTTGCTGTTCAGCCTAATTGGAACAAAAGCAACTACCTTCATCCGATATTTAGTTATAGGTTGGTATCATTTATTTCTACAATCCCCATCAATTCTTTAAGCTCGTTGGTTACAAGCAAGGAATGTAGGTTATGCAATTTCATTAAGGCCTCAATTTCTGAAATACTGGCCTCTATGCCAATTGCCTTCGGGGCTTTAGTCATAATGTCAGCTGCAGAGAAATCAAACACTTCCTTTTTATATTTCTCCATGTTTCTTCTAATGTCTCCATCTGTTACCAAGCCTATCACTTTGCCGTTTTCAACCACCACAGACAATCCCATCTTTGTTCTTGTGATTTCAAAAAGAATTTTAGTGATGGAGTCCTCAGGTGAAACTATTGGCAATTCCTCCGTTCTCATGATATCTTTGGCCTTGCAAAGCAACTTCCGCCCCAAGCTTCCGCCCGGATGAAAACGAGCGAAATTTTCTGGCTTGAAGTCGTTCACTTTCATTAATGTAATGGCCAAAGCATCACCCATTGCCAAGGTTGCAGTGGTG
Organism: uncultured Imperialibacter sp.; assembly: GCF_963974565.1. Classification (NCBI taxonomy): domain Bacteria; kingdom Pseudomonadati; phylum Bacteroidota; class Cytophagia; order Cytophagales; family Flammeovirgaceae; genus Imperialibacter; species uncultured Imperialibacter sp. Next base: position 42,961 of record NZ_CAXBCJ010000030.1, read on the forward strand.
GAGGAAGTTGGTGCCAACGAAAGCGGACAAGCTTCCTGCTTGATGGTTAAGAGGAGATGAATATCAGAAAACCTAGCCAGTGTTGATTGTGCATTGCCTGTGATCGAGATAACTTTGTTTGAATTGTCCTTAAAAAACGGAAGAATCTTAAGTATTTCATCTGTTTCGCCGGAATTAGACAGCGCTAACACGGTATCATCCGGTGCCACCATCCCCAAGTCACCATGGTAGGCTTCGCCGGGATGCATAAAAAAACTACGTGTGCCAGTGCTGGCAAGTGTGGCAGAAATTTTCTTTCCAATAATGCCTGACTTACCCATTCCTGTCACTAACACCTTCCCTTGCGATGCAGCGATAGTTTGAACCGCCATCTCAAAGTCCGGTCCCAGGTTTTCAATTTGATCTAAAATAGCCTGCGCTTCAATTTCGAGCGCTTCTTTGGCCGTCTTCAGAATATCAGTCATCATTTTGTTAGCAGGCGTTCAAGGAGGCCCTCAAACTTATCCAAATAATACATATTAGGGCCATCACTTAGTCCTTTATCAGGATCCGGATGAACTTCGAAAAAATACCCAGAGGTACCGAAAGCCTTAGCTGAGAAGGCTACAGGCTCAATGTACTCCCGGTTTCCACCGGTGGTAGATCCACCCGAAGGTTTTTGAACGGCATGTGTGCAGTCCATGACAACAGGCACTCCAAGTGACTTCATAACCGGAATATTTCTAAAATCAACCACCAAATTGCCATAACCGAAAATGCTACCTCTTTCTGTTAGTAAAATCTCATCATTGCCGGATTCTTTAACCTTCTCAACTGCATATTTCATATCCGTTGCAGCCAGAAACTGTGCTTTCTTTATGTTCACAATTTTACCCGTCTTTGCTGACTCAACCAATAGGTCAGTTTGCCGGCACAAAAAGGCTGGTATTTGTATGATGTCAACCACTGCCCCGAGTTGCTTCGCTTGCCAACTTTCATGAATATCAGTTGTCACCGGCAAATCAAATTCCTTTTTTATCTCAGCCATCCAACGCATTCCTTCCTCAATACCTGGCCCTCTGAAAGATGATATAGCAGTTCTATTGGCTTTATCAAACGACGATTTGAATACAAAAGGAATATTAAACTTACCTTCCAGACGTTTTACTTCCTTTGCCACCGTCCTCAGTAGCTCATAGCTTTCCATCACACAGGGTCCTGCAATGACAAAAGTTTCACTATTTAGTCTTCTATATAAACTAGTTGTTTCCATTTAGATTATTATACAATTTGAATGTGCTTTTTATCAATAATACAGCTTATACCAATTAACAAACTGTTTCACCCCTTCCTCGAGTGAAATCTTGCTTTCATACCCCACTACCTGATTAAGTGCCTTAGTACTGGCCCAAGTCTTTCCAACATCTCCCGGCTGCATGGGCATCATGTTCAAAATGGCATCTTTACGCAATTATTTCTCGAGGCAGGCAATAAAGTCCAAGTCTTGAAGGCAAATCATGCGTGTACCCTGTATAATTTTGATTGTCTTTTTCACTCCGCAATATATATGTAAAATAGAACCCTTCCATTTGCCTTCATTTCACGGGGTAAACCCCGCCAATCCTGTTACTAGAATTTTGCACATTGAGGAGTTGAGTATTTGAGTATTTGAGGCATGTTCAGACGGTTCGGATATTCGGATGTTCAGACGATTCGGAGTGTCGGATCGTCGTTTATTAAGCAATTCTTCCCTTGTCTTCAACCCTTCATCTTTTTACGATACCCTCGTTGCATTCATTGTAGCTGTTATCCTTCTGCAAGGCGCTTAAATGATTTTTTAAACTTATCAAGGATCTCTTTCTCAAGTATACCGAGTTCTAAAACTATGTCACCCCTTTGAATGGTCACTATTCGGTCAACACGTATGATAGATTCCACTCTTAATCCATTCTTCTTAGTAGGATTCACAGGTATCTGGAAATCATTTCTCTTTTCTGGCACTACCGAACTTAACGCACATAGAATAATGTCTTCAAACTCGTCTTTTGTAGTGGTGACGACCAGGGCTGGTCGCAATTTTCTGCTCTTTAAGTCGGAAAATGGGAAAGGAATCAGGACAATACTACCTGTTTTCATTCTTTGGGTCAAGGTCGTTGTAGATATCTTCCCTTGGATCTGTCCAGAATTCCATGTGCGGAGAGTTCAATGTCATTTCTCTCACCTCTGAGTGTTCATCATTTTCCAAAAATGTAATGATTACATTCTTTCTCCCCTTAAATGGTATTTCTTCTTCAGGACGTATATTCCCTTTTTCGTAAATGCCTTTGATAGAAATCATATTGTTGTGTTCTTCTGAAAATAAATCTACGAATTTCTTTAACGATTTGTTCGGACGGTTCGGATGTAAAAGACATTCGGATGGTTCGGACTTTCGGACACGATTTCGTTAGTGATGAACAGATTGCCGCAGTCGCTGATGATTGTGCTAAAGAACTAAGTTTATTTTGCTCCCTCCCGCCAGTGGTCGGGCACGGCGCAATGACGGACATGATGGTATTCATAATCCTCATTTAATCATTCCTGGAGTCGGAAGACAGGAGACTGTAGACCGAAGTCAGAAGGGATTCGTGGAGCCCGGTGTTCAGCGTCTTCATTGAATCATTCTTTTCATAGTTCGAGACGCCCTAAAGATGTTCCAAGTCGTTTTGATCTTTGGCACGATTGGCTGCCTTCTTAGCCTTTTTTAAATCTTCTATGCCTAGCACGCAAACCTCCAATTGATCAAGTGCCCTCCATTCGACATTTCTGTAAGCCTCATCAAATATTAACCCTTTGACAGCAGTCAGAATGTCGATAGCAACTGGTGGTCGGCCAAAACTGAAGACATCCAGGTCTGTTCTAAGAAAATTGTCCAGCGTCATGTCAAACAAGGGTAATTGGAAACAGGCAAATGCGCTTTTTAAGCGATCGTAATTTTCTTTATCCTGCCTTACCCATATGTCCATGTCACCCGTGGTTCGGTGGTAGCCATGGAGAATAACTGAATATCCCCCTATTAACATATAGTCCACCTTATGTTGATTCAGGCAACCGATAAACTCTTCAAAATCCTGGTTAAAGATGCTACCCATTCCTTTTCTTCATCGAGAACACATTCTTATCCATTGGAGGAAAGCCAGTTTCCAATAACCCGTAGGCCGAAAGGATCAAGTAGGTGGCTGCTTTCAACTTTTCTTCGTCACTTTTCGACAACCAATAGGCTCGTTGATCATCTGCTTCAGCGAAGGACTGGATTCGGAAGGCGGTTTTGTCGAGGCGGAAGGATGGTTCGGACGATTCAGACATTCGGATGTTCGAATGGTCAACCTACGCTAAAGCTTTGGTCGACAGTCCAGCCTTCGCTAAAGCTTCGGCTGGCAGGTCGGATATTCAGATGGTTCGGACTTTCGGATAGTTCAGACTGTCCGAGTGTCGGAATGTCTGAGTGTCCGAACGTCCCAATTTTGGTCAGAGTCCTCATTGAATCATTCTCGGAGTCGGAAGACAGGAGACCGTAGACCGAAGTCAGGAGCCATCCGTGCAGCCTGGTGTTCAGCGTCCTCATTGAATCATTTCTTTCATAGTTCGAGACTGCGGTTCGAATGTTCGGACGGTTCGGATTGTCTGACTGCCCGAGTGTCTGATCGTCTGAGTGTCGTTCCCGTCTAAGCATCAGTCCAGCAGCCATGCCGGATAGTTTTCGTGATTGATCACCTTGGTGGCTTCAACAGGATAGGCATTTAAAAACGTTTTCGGAAAGCGTGCACTGGCCTTAGCATCCCACTTGAATTCAAAAGCAGCAACATTCCCATCTGCTTCTTCCAGGTAATCAATTTCCTGCTGCTGGGTGGTTCGCCAAAAATATCGATGTCCATAAAACCCCTGGTAGCTCATCTTTTTCCACCTTTCGCTTATCAAATAGTTTTCCCAAAGCGCTCCTTTGTCTGTACGGTTTTCCAGGGGGGTAAAGTTTCCAATAATGGCGTTGCGTATACCATTGTCGTAAAAATATACTTTACGGCTTTTCTTTAATTCATTGCGTATGTTCCTGCTGAATGCCCCTAAGCGAAACACGATATACGTTTTCTCAAGCAAATCAATGTAATGTTCAACCGTTTGCTTGTCTGCTCCCACTACCTGAGCAAGTTCATTGTAGCTGACTTCATTGCCAAGTTGTAGTGCCAGTGCTTTTAGCAAGGTGGATAGCAAGACTGGTTTCTTGATCTTCTCGTAGGTTAATAGGTCTTTGTAGAGATAGCTATCCGACAGCAATGAGAGTTTTTCCTTTTCTTCACCAAGCGAAGTGACCACTTCAGGATAGCTACCATAAATCAGTCGGTTTTCCAGGTTTCCGGTTTCCTCAAATGCGTTGGCATGCGCCGCCATTTCACCAAAAGATAATGGGAACATTAAAAACTCATATTTTCTTCCAGTCAATGGTTCGTTGAGTGAATTGGCCAACTCAAAAGACGAAGAGCCTGTGGCCAATACTTGTACTTCTTTCAAATGGTCGACCATCAGTTTAAGTGTGAGGCCTATATTGTCGATGCGTTGTGCTTCGTCTACCACCACCAACCTTTTTCGACCGATTAGCGATTTTAGCAAGGATAAGCCCGCTGAACTCAAGCGCACCCTGTCATTTGCATCATCGCCCGACAACCAAATCATGTCATCTTTATAGGGTGACACAATCTGTCTGACCAGCGTTGTTTTACCCACTTGTCGCGGCCCCATGAGCAATATTGCCTTTCCTTTGAACAGGCGGGATTCAATACGCTGTTTTAAGATTCTCTCGATCACCTCCCTAAAATACAATAAATTTAGATTTCAATCTCAATTTATTATGATATATCGGTGTTACGATCTAATAATATTATGTTTTTTAGACTTATCAACCTATGCTAAAGCTTCGGCTGGCAGGTCGGATGGTTCGGACGAGTCGGACTTTCGGATGTTCGGACGGTTCGGAGTGTCTGAGTGTCGGACCGTCAGGTCGTCTGAATGTCCTTATTCTTTTCAGAGTTCTCATTGAATCATTCTCGGAGTCGGAAGACAGGAGACCGTAGACCGAAGTCAGGAGCCATCCGTGCAGCCTGGTGTTCAGAGTCCTCATTGAATCATTTCTTTCATAGTTCGAGACTTGAGATTGCGGTTCATTGCGACAGATTACTGCGGACAATGAAGGATTCCATTCTGGCTTTGGATATGGTTTCACGCTCACTTCAGGGAGATTCTCACGCTCGTATCAAATGCAGGCAATCGATAGCATTCTTTCAACTCGCTCCCGCCAAAAGGCGGACAGGCAGAATGACGTTCTAATAAAAATGATCGTCACTTCGACGATTTATATTTAGACTGATACCATTCATAAACCAGTTCAAGTCCTTCCCGGAAGCGGACGGTGGGTTTGTAGCCCAGTAGCTTCGTGATTTTGTCGATGCTGGCTTTGGAATGCTTTACGTCGCCGGGGCGTTCGGGGCCATATACCGGCTTGAGGTCTTTCCCTGTCATTTGCTGTAGCATAGTGATCATTTCATTGAGGCTGATCTGATCGCCGCAGGCGGTGTTCATTACTTCATGCTGCTTTAGTTCGGGTAACAGCATGGCCCTGATATTGGCTTGCACGGCATTTTCTACAAAAGTAAAGTCCCGGCTGGTTTGCCCGTCTCCATTGATGGTGGGCTGCTTGCCTTCCATGAATGCCTGGCAGAAGATGGGAATCACTGCTGCGTAGGGGTTATTGGGGTTTTGGTTGGGGCCAAATATATTGAAGTAGCGAAGGCCGATGGTGTGAAGGCCATAAGTTTTACTGAACACGTCACCGTACATTTCGTTCACCGCCTTGGTCACGGCATAGGGAGAAAGGGGCTTGCCTTCGTTGCCTTCTACTTTGGGAAGGTTCGGGCTGTCGCCATAGGTAGATGAAGAGGCGGCGTACACCATTCGCTTTACGCCTTTGTTGTCTTTCACTGCCACCAGCATGTTGAGGTGACCAGCGATGTTTACTTCATTCGAAGTAACAGGGTCTTTTATCGAGCGGGGCACGGAGCCCAGGGCTGCCTGATGGGTCACGTAGTCCATTCCGTCGACAGCTTTTTGGCAGGTAGTCAGGTCACGGATGTCTCCTTCAATGAATTCGAAATTAGGAAGAGTCATGAACGCTTCGATGTTTTCGAAGTAGCCATTGCTCAGGTTGTCGAGCACCCGCACGTGGCCTGCTCCGTAGCGAAGTAAGTACTCCGCAATGTTGGAGCCTATGAAGCCAGCGCCTCCGGTGATAAGGAATTTTTTACCGGAAAGAGGCTCTTTCTGAAATGGCGTGTTGTATAATTTGGTGTTCAAGAGATATAGATTAAAGGACGGTTCAACCTACGCTGAAGCTTCGGTTGACAGGTTCGGTCTGTCTGACAGGCAGCGGGTCGTTTTATTGCTGTTCAGTAGTTCTTGACATTCCGGTAGTCTGACAACATTGACTCTTGGAAAAGGAATTTGCTTTAGCACATTTAGATGTTTGTCATGACTGACTATGTGATCGGCCCTGACCAGCCACAGCACAATCTACAAATTTATTGTCATCAGGATCATCGTTAATAAGGTTCCATCTATAGAAGGGTGTAACCAATTCAACATTGGGAAATTCTAGTAGAAACTCGAGCCGCTCTTCCGATAAACTACTACCATACTTGTCGATGCATTTTTCAATATACTCAGTTAGTATTTCGGTGCTGACCAGAAGAATAAATTTTGATCCATAAATGCTTGAAATACCCACCAATATTTGTGCTTTGGTAAAATCGCTACTGAAAAGACATTTGTATCCAACACAATCCGAGGCCTACTGTCCATCTTCCTCAAGCCAATTGTCGAGATCTTTGTTGGTTATCCCATTTTCTTTGGCAGCTAGCTCTACTTTCTGTGTGAACCTATCGGCAAAAAATTTGCCCAAGAAAAGTTTCAACCCTTCCATCTCCTTTGGAGAAGGGTTAAATGAATAGACTTTCAAAAGTTCTAGCTGAAGGGTAGTCAATTTATCGTCTGATAGATTCATGAGGTAATGAAAATAGCTATATTATCTGGTAACCTCAAGCGCACTTGCCGGGTTTTGACAATGCCTGACGATGACGTTTTCTGGCGTGAAGTAAAGAGGGCGCTCTTGTGTTGGCGGATAGAGCGACCTCTTTACTCAGATACCGATGACGTCCTCATGGTGATTCATGCATTCCTTTTATCAGAGTCGGCCATCGATTACTTCCTTCGGTAAAATTCCTTTCACATCGTACACCACCCCATTGTCGGAGACGAGGGAGCGGATGTCGAGCTGTGCAAATTCTTTGTGGGCTACGGCCAGTATGACAGCATCAAATTTTCCTTTCGGCAGCTCGTTCAATATGTCTATGCCATACTCCGCTTTTACCTCAGCACTGTTGGCCTGTGGGTCGAAGATGATGGGCTCCGTGTGAAAAGACTTTAACTCGTTGATAATATCGATGACCCGGGTGTTGCGTACGTCGGGGCAGTTCTCTTTGAACGTAAAGCCCAGCACCAGGCAGCGGGCGTTGAGCACCGACCTTCCTTTGCGCACCATGAGCTTCACTACTTCTTCAGCCACGTAGCCACCCATGCTGTCGTTCAGCCTGCGGCCAGCGAGGATAATTTCTGGATGGTAGCCCACTTCCTGTGCTTTTTGTGCCAGGTAGTAAGGGTCTACGCCAATGCAATGGCCGCCCACCAGCCCTGGCTTGAAGGGCAGGAAATTCCATTTGGTGCCTGCTGCCTGCAATACTTCGTGTGTGTCGATGCCCAGTTTGTTAAAAATCTTGGACAGCTCATTTACAAAAGCGATGTTGATGTCTCGCTGAGAGTTTTCTATCACCTTGGCGGCCTCGGCCACTTTCATAGAGGACGCCTTGTACGTGCCGGCGGTAATCACCTTGCCGTACAATCCATCGATGAACTCTGCTGCCTCCGGCGTGCTTCCAGAGGTTACCTTAAGAATTTTTGCCACTGTATGCTCCTTGTCGCCGGGGTTGATCCGCTCAGGGCTGTAGCCTGCGAAGAAGTCTTTATTGAATGTTAGTCCAGATGCCTTTTCCAGCACAGGCACACACTCGTCTTCGGTGACGCCAGGATAAACAGTGGACTCGTATACTACCACCGCACCTGGTTTCATCACGCTCCCAACCGTTTCGCTGGCTCTGATGAGGGGCGTGAGCACTGGCCTGTTGTGCTTGTCGGTGGGGGTAGGTACCGTGATGATGAATACATTGCAGCTGGCCAGGTCTTCTTTGGAAGTGCTTACTAAAAGGCCTTTGCCTGCAGAAAGCTCTTTCGACACAACCTTTTGAAGATCAGCGTCGCTTACCTCCAGCGTATGGTCGTGCCCCTGGTTGAGTTCTTTTACCCGAGCCTGGTTGATGTCAAAACCAACAGTAGGGAATTGTTTGGCAAATTCAACGGCTAGCGGAAGGCCTACATAGCCCAGGCCAATGAGACCTATTTTAGGGTTGGAGGGGAAGTTGGTCATGAGATTAACGATAGCGGATATGAAAATACTTATTTAAGGTAATGGTTCTGTTTTTCAAAGGTATGTGAAGGCGCATCACCCAAACACTATTGTTTTTAGGGTGTGTGAAGACACATCGCCCAAACTGTTGTATGTCAAAAGTGTGTGAAGACACGCTGCTCTAACGGTATTATGTCTAAGGTGTGTGAAGACACAGCGCATTAACGGCTTTCTTTTTGTAACACCTATTTTGATCGACAGGCGACTCGTGTAACCAGTGTCTGACGGTTCATTGGCCGTGCCGACACGTACCCCCTCCTTTCAGTGTCCTCTGCGAGAGACACCAAAAGGAGGGGTTACTCATCGGCGGACCAAAGGAGTAGCAAAGGCTTGCGGTTCAGTTCGGATTTTACGTTATCCATTTCTAATAGGCTGAAAATGCTATAGTTGATCTTTCTGTGAATAAGCTGTTCTGCTTTGGCCACCAAAAGGGATAAGTATTGTGTATCGATAGCATCACCTACAATCACCATGTCAATATTGGACGTATTTTTCCCCTCTGCCAGCTCGTTGATCAGGTACACACTGTGCAGGTTGCCCAACTTGTCGACTACCTTTTCCACAAGGACATCGAGCCCCAGGTAGTTGCGCACGAGCTTATTGAGCTCGCTGAATAGTGGGTGCTGTTCGTTGGCAGAGTATACTTTCTTATTGCCTTCCAGTTCTGCTCTCAACAAGTTAGCCCCCTCAAGCCTATTGAGCTCCAGGCGGATGGAGTTGGTGCTTTCGCCAAACTCTGTCTCCAGCGACCGCAAATACGACCTGCTACCCGGGCTCAGGAAAAACCTGACCAGTAGTTTGATGCGTGTTTTGGATGTGATGAGTGTGTCGAGCAAGGGGAGTATTTGGATGTTCAACCTACGCTGAAGCTTCGTTCGACAGGTCAGATGGTTCGGACTTTCGGATGTTCGGATCCGTCTGAATATCGGACTGTCCGAGTGTCTGACTGTCTGACCCGTCTGAGTGTCGGATAGTTTGAGTGTCCGCATGTCGGACAATCTGACTGTCCAGCCTCCGGCACAGCTTCGCCTCCTCAGTCACATGGCGGCGACTTCAAAAAATTAAATTATACAGGCCCGGCGGTTTATTGGCGGGCATAAAAATGTTCTACCGCAGCTTTTGTAAATGCACGGCAGGTATTTCGGCCCGGATCACCTGGCCCAAAGACTCAATGTGCAATATGATTTTGTTACCCTGCCTGGCGATGCATTCGCCTTCCATACCCTTAAAAGCGCCCCAATCTACTTTCACTTTTGCTCCGTCTTCAAAAGTGAAATTCAGTTCTGATACCTCGTGATTGCTCACCTCCTGCGTAAAAATCCCGATCGCTTCAATTTCGTTCTGTTTGACAATAGCGGGCTTGCCCAACCAATACACAAAATTAATGACACCGGGCGTCTGCAGGATGGGCACCCTTTCCTCTTCAGTGGCCTGGATAAAAACATAGGATCTGAACAGGGGTTCTTGTACTTTCTTTTTTCGGTCGCTCCACTGCTTCATCGTGGTAACGGTGGGGCAATAGCTCCGAAAACCATGCTGCTTGAGGGTTTCCGCCACTTTCTTCTCGGCCCTGGATCGGGTGTATAGTACGTACCAATGACTGGGTGCTGGCATAATGAGTAGAAATACTACTCAAAGGTAGGAAGCCGGATGGACATGTCATATTTTTTTTAGCACAATTCGAAGGGGCGAGGAGGAATTTCTGATTAGAGATTTGAGATTATTGCTGATCAAGGAGAGGCTGGAATTGGGAGATAGTCGGATATTCGGACAACAGACACGGTACCTTAACGGTCATTTTCGTAGCCACGAAGGCACAAAGACGCAAAGGTTGTGACGATACATAGATGGGAAATCCTTTGGCGCACTTTAGGAGACGGGAGACAGGCCGACATTCGGACGTTCGGATGGTCGGAATCCTTTGGCTCCCTTTAGGGGCGCCTGGCTTGTGGTGCTGGGTGGGGGAAAACAAAGGATTGAAAGCGTTTAGGAGATGGTTGAAGAGAAGGAAAATCAGTAGTAACCCTCCTTTCAGGACGTTCAGACAGTCGGATATTCGGACAACAGACACGGTACCTTAACGGTCATTTTCGTAGCCACG
>NZ_CAXBCJ010000031.1:0-48565 GCF_963974565.1 uncultured Imperialibacter sp.
CCTTGTTATGGATACTTTACTACTTGATCGAAACAAAATTATATACACATGAAAAACTCTTTCTTTTTTCTACTGGCAGTCGTTGCACTTGGGGCGTGCCAACCGACTGGGCCAGGTGTATCCGACGAGGCCATAGTGATTCTGAATGCCCATGTGGTTGATGTCATGTCGGGCAATGTGGAAAGGGAGAAAGCCATTTTGATCGACAGTGGAAGAATTGTAAGTATTGGAGACGGCAGTGAGTTGTCGGCTTTGGTAGGAAGGAAAGATGTTTTTGATGCCGGGGGCAGGTATGTCATTCCCGGCCTTTGGGACATGCATGTGCACATTGAAGGCGAAGACCTTGTGGAGGATAACAGGGCACTGCTGCCACTGTACGTTGCTTATGGAATTACGACAGTGAGGGATTGCGCCAGCGATTTGGGAGAGCTGGTGCTTGCCTGGAGAGATTCTATCAACAATGACCAGCTATTTGGGCCACAGATTTTCACAGCCGGAAGGAAATTGGAAGGGATTAATTCCATTTGGAAAGGCGACCTCGAAATAGCCAATAAAGAGGAGCTGCAGCAAATGCTCGATAAGCTCGATGCATACAATGTCGACTTTGTGAAAATCACGGAAAATACGTTGCCCGGTGATCTGTTTTTGACAAGTGTGAAGGAAGCAAAAAAGCGAGGCTACAAAGTCACCGGACATGTTCCTTATGACCTGTCGGTAGAGGAGCTGGCGGCGGCAGGATTTTCCGCCATAGAGCACGTCAGCTATATGCTGAGGCTTGGTAGCGATGATAGAGCGATTGTGGACAGTATCAAGTCAGGGAAGCTGGAGAGGAGTGAGGCTGGGCATGTGTACAATAGCTCTTTTAATCAAGACAGCGCTTTTGCCGGGTATAAAATGCTTGCCATGCAGGGTGTGGCAGTTACGCCGACGCTTATTGGCGGGAAGCAGCTTGCCTACCTCGACGAAAATGACCATCAAAACGACGATTACCTGAAGTACCTGACCACCAGATTTACTTCCAAATACCAATGGAGAATCGACAGAATGGCCGGCGAAACTTCTGAACAGAAACAGGCAAGAAAAGACCGCTACCAGCTTATTGCGGAGCAGTTGCCTTACCTGCACAAAGCGGGGGTTACGATTCTTGCAGGTAGCGATGCTGCCGCACTCAACACTTTCGTGTACCCGGCGCAGTCGCTTCACGAAGAGCTGGTGCTGTTTCAGGAGGCGGGACTTGAGCCACTGGCGATTTTACAAACTGCAACTGTTAATGGAGCGAAGTTTTTTAATGAGCAGGACAACCTGGGCAGCATCGCTCCCGGCATGCAGGCCGACCTGGTGATCCTTAACAGTAATCCGTTGGAAGACATCAGCGCCACGCAGGATATTTTTGCGGTTGTGAATGATGGAGAATACCTGAGCAGGGAAAAGCTGGACGAGCTACTTCGGCAGGCGCAGGTAATCAAAGACAAGCTCGACAAACAGAGAAAAACAGAATAGGCTTTGCCTGCCTAAACTATTTGCTCAGCTGTTCTTTTGCCTCGACCACTGAACCAACGAAACTAATTCTTCCCTGCCTGTTGCTTTCAAAAATGAAGTCTCGCAGCGCCTTGCTTTCGTATTTCGAAAAGTCGCCCACGATTGCCAGCCTTGCCCGGTAGTTGGAAAACTTTTGCAGCACCTCACCGGCCAGGCCGGTTCTCAGGTCAAAAAAGGCGGCTGCAATATTCTTCTCATGCCAAATGATATTATCGGCTCCCTGGTAAGAACAGTTCGCCAACACATCAAGAGCGTCTTGTGCATCCTTTATGGTCAGTTCATTGGAAATCACTTCCGCTATGTCGACTCCATTATGTTGGCTAATGACAACATCCATTCCTTCATTAAATGTGAAGGTGCAATATAGCAATGTGCTCTATTTTTTCAGGCACCCAATGCCTTCAGTGCTTCGTACACCAAAAATCCTGGCCACACCATCGCTTTCAGAAATCCGACTACGCCCATCCAGAAGCCTGTGGCGTTGGAGATGTAGTAAATGACAGCACCGATAAATCCGAGGCCGTAAACAGCTCCATTGGGCCCATTTCTTTGCATAGATTCTTTCATGACATTAGTTGTTTAAACCACAGTTAATTTCATGAAAGTGCTATTATTAACCAATGATACTTGTCAGCAACAGTCTTTGGGCAATATGATAAATGACATCACACTGTCACCATCCCGAATCAGGTAAATAACGGCTCCGGGAAATTCATCTATTGGCTTCAACAAACTGCGGCAGCAAAACCCTGTTCATAATCGCAAAAGGGAACTTGTCGTCGTCAGAGTTATATGCGCCGCCGGTAAAAGCAGCTACCAGTTTCAGTTCAGGGAACAGCATGAGGTATTGCCCTCCATTTCCTGTGGCGACGGTTTCTTTTTTCAGTTCATCGCCTATTTGGAACGGGATGCTCCACCACAGAAAACCGTAGTCCAGACCGGCAAGGTTGGTTTGCCTTTCTGTCGCTTGTTGTATCCAGCCGGCAGATACTATTTGCTGATCGCTCCAGGCACCATGGTTCATGACCAGCTGCCCGATTTTAGCAAAATCACGGGAAGTCATGTACAGCCGCTTGCCGGACGGAATTATATCCCGACCGGTGGTTGTGTGCCCCCACTGTACGTTTTCGATGCCCAGAGGAGCAAACAAATACTTTTCAGCGAATGCGTCGATAGACATGCCAGAGGCCTGACTCACTACCTCCGCCGCCAATACGACACCCATGCTACAGTAAAGAGCTGAATCACCAGGGTCTCGCACCATGGGCAAATCAAGGGTGTATTGTAACCAGTCTTTTTTCTTATACACTTTGTCCTCCTGGCCTTTCGAGGATTTATCCCAATCGTTACAATCGAGCCCAGTGCTCATGGTGAGCAGGTGGCGGATGGTGATTTGTTCTTTCCTGGCGTCGATGTTTTTCTGTGGCTCAGGGCTTTTCAAGTACTTGAAAATAGGATCGTCAACGCTTTCGATGAAGCCCTTGTCGATGGCAATACCAACCAAAAGTGAGCGGATGCTTTTTGTGGCAGAGCGCAGGTCGTGGGTTTGGTCAGCTTTGTGTTCTCCAAAGTATTCTTCAAGCACCAGCTTTCCATCTTTCACCAGCAGGATGCTGTGGACCTGATGATCCTCGTTGATCATCTTGTTGAAGAAACTAAATAGCAGCGTGGTATCTGCTATCGCCTGCAAAAGGTTTTCCGTCTCCCATCGGTCCGTTTGCTGAGGAGGCACTGCATATTGATACACCTTTTGTCCCACTGCAAAATGAGTGACGAGTAGCAGTCCAAGGGCAGGTAGTAGGTTCTTTCTCATAGGTTGACAGCCTGTTGACGAAGCAAGGACTCCCGGCCAAGGATTATCGTTGCAAATTACCCTATCTCGATATTGTACTTGCCGAGCAGGCCAGGCAATCCCGATACGGAAAACTTCGCCTTTTTTATCTTGTTAACTTCAGGATCCAGCGAATAATTGAAGGCAGTTCGGAAGTCTGCCTTTTCAAGCATGGTGTTACCAAATACAGCTCCAAGCAGGTCGCAGTTGTCGAACACGGCCAGCGATAAATCTGCGCCACTAAAATCAACTTCTTTCAGACCACAATTGACAAACCTTGTTTTCTTTAAATTCAGATTAAAGAACGAAGAAAGGTTAAGCTGACAATCGGTAAAACTCAGCGCCAACAAAAAAGGATTGACGTCTTCGAAATGAAGGCCCAGAAGCTTACAGCCCTTGAAGGTGGTGTCTTTGAAGGCCGTATTACCTAGCTTCGCCATGCTCAGGTCGCAATGCTCAAATACACATTCCATAAAATTGATATGCGAGAGATTGACGCCAGCAAAAAGGCAGTTGGAGAAGTGGCAGGCTTCATAATCGCTGCCCACTAACGGCGCTTCCGAAAAATTGACTCCTTTAAAATGCTTGTCTTCGACAAACCCTTTCGCCATTATCTTTTGTTCTTTAATTACCCGCAGGCTACTCCGTGTGCCGCTTCCCACTTTCACCTCACGAACTTAAAAAGAGCAGCAGGATTTTGCCCGGAAGCAGCCAACTTTTTGAGCCTTGTCAGGTGATTTTTTTTGAATAAAGCGAAAGCTGCTCGCCATTTACCTCAATGCGATCGCTAAACACAAGCCCGAGCTTTTGGACGAGTTGAATTGATGGCCGATTGTGATCCAGGATAATAGCGTGAATTTCTTTGTTTGTTGAAACGCTGAAGAAGTCGTTCAGAAATAGCGAAACGGCTTCAAAGGCATAGCCTTGTTTTTCAAACGCAGGAAGCAACGCAAACCCGATATCGGGCGACTGCAGGTAGTCTCGTTGGATGAGCGTTACTATACCGACCGGCTCTCCGGAGGTGACCAGTTCAATAACCCAGTAGTCAACAGCTGGGTTGCTTTCAATCTTACGGATGTAGGCGTCAGCGTCTTCCCGGCTTTTTACATTTCTCTCGCCTATGAACTCCAGCCAGCCAGGGGAGTTGACGAGTTCAATAATGAACAAAGCATGGGTTGTGTCTAGGGGAGAAAGTTGAATGCGTGGCATGTCATCCCAATTTAACCTTAAAACTGTTTTCTGTAAGCTATTGCTGTGACTTTAAAGAGCCGTTTTAGCATAGAGCAACTTTGCCCGTTGAAGGTCGACGTCGCCTCGCTCTGGGATATGAAGAAAAAACTTCAGTTGCCAGTCCTGCGTTTTCATTGCCTGCTTGCTCTCCGCCAACTCCCACGGAGGATAGACACGCATCCCGAGTTTTCCCCTTACCGGGGGTTGAGAGACAATCCGATGCTTTATCAGTGCTGCTTTCGGGAAAACAAATTGCCCAGAGTGATCTCCTTTTCTGGTGTTGATCACAAAAAAATCAAATGTGTCCGAAGCGCTAAATGGCTGGGTAGGGCCGTTGTCCACTCTTTTCCAGATAGTGACGAACTGACCCGTTTTTTTCGGCGTTTGCTTGGCGTCCCTGCCGATCACCACTAAGGAGTTGACCGTAAAAGTGCAAGCACCATACTCCTTACTCTCGTCTTCCATTTGCAGGTTCGAGAGATGAAGTAAGCACTCATCATACACTCGTTTCTTAATGTCTGAAAAAGAGTTGTTGTCGTGCTTTGATATTGTTTCTTGCAGTGTCATTTAGCCAGGTGTTCACTGTTAATTTTTCAAAGGGATGAAGTTTTCATCATTTCTCAAAGTTAAAGTATCAGGGACAAGATGAAGCGTCCTGACCGAAAGGACCCCTCCAATTTGTTTACGCCCAATGACTTACCCGGCGTGAGGAGTGATGACTACTTTGCCTTTTACACTTCCATTACCAATTCTTTGAAACGCTTCCGGCAGTTCCTCCAATGGATACACTTTGTCGATGATCGGTTTGACTTTGCCTTCCTCAAATAATTTGATGAAAGCGCCCAGGGGCTTATTTGGTTGCTGTATAAGAATACTTAGTCGCTTTTCCTTTGTTGATACAAGGCCTCCCAATAAGCCCACCTGGAAAATGGTACCCAGGTGGCCTCCGATCATGGTATATAACCCGCCGGGTTTCAAGACCCTTTTGTAGTCCGATATCGACCGGGTGGCTATCACATCGACGATCAAATCATATTGCCTGTCTTGTTTAGTAAAGTCTTCTTTGGTGTGATCGATCACACGGCTCGCACCCAGCGATTGCAGCATAGCGTGTTTTTCTGTCAAATCCACCGCCGTTATGTGGGCGCCCAGGCTTTTAGCAATTTGGATGGCAAAAGTGCCCACTCCACCACCGGCGCCATTGATGAGGACACTATCACCAGCTTTTATGGTTCTTTTTTCCGTCAGAGCCTGGAGCGCCATGCCGCCGGCCTGAGGAATGGCAGCGGCTTCTTCAAATGTCATGGAAGCTGGTTTGATAGTCAGCTCCTCTTCTTTTGCGCAGGTGTATTCAGCAAAGCCGCCCCATTTACCGGCAGACAAGTCGCCAAAGACCTCGTCGCCAGGCTTGAACTTTGTGATTTGGGTGCCGGTTTCCACTACCACACCCGCCACATCGGCACCAAGGATGGGGAGTGTTGGCTTGCCCATGCCACTTAGCAACCGGTAGATACGTGGCTTGCCAGTGAGCCTGTCCCAGTCCCATGAATTGAGGGAGGCAGCATGTACTTTCACAAGCACCTCATCATCCTTTGGAATGGGCTTCCCGACGTCCTCCAGCCTAAGCACATCGGAAGCGCCGTATTGGGTATAAATCATCGCTTTCATTCTGAGGGAATTAGAATAACATTGCCTGTTTTCTGCCCCGTCTCCACATAGGTAAAAGCTTCAACCAGTTGCTCCAGCTTGTATTGTCTGTCAATGACAGGTTTCAATTTCCCTTCCTCCATCATTTGCCTGATAAATAGCAGACTCTCCTTTTTATCTGAAGGAATGGGAAACTTCACTTTCTTTTTGCCAAAGAGCGACGTGAGGATCGAATAGAAAATATTTTCACCGTTGCGTCCAAGTTCCGAAGACATATAGACGCCCTCTGTTTTCAATAGGCGCTTGCATTTTCCAAAAGAGCTCTTGCCTACAGCGTCAAAAATGTAGTCAAACTGCTGATCAGTTTTTGTAAAGTCTTCCCTGGTGTAGTCGATCAGCTCGTCGGCACCAAGGCTCCTGACCAGGTCAAAGTCTTTGCCCTGGCACACTGCCGTCACTGTGGCACCGTGGTATTTGCATAATTGTACAGTGGCCGAGCCTATAGCTCCGGTGGCCCCGTTCACCAGTACCTTTTGTCCAGCCTGCAAATTGACTTTGTCAAGAAAATAGTAAGCGTAGTGTGGGCCTTCAATACACGCAGCGGCATCGGCGAAACTGAAGTTGTCGGGGATGGTGCAAATGGCCTTGTCTGCCTGGAATGTTGTGTATTCAGCATGTGAGCTGAGCCCAAGGTCTTCAAAGGCAAACACTCTGTCGCCAGGTTGGAATGATTCAACAGCCTTACCTACTGCCACCACTTCGCCAGCTAAATCTGTGCCTGTGCTCTGCTTGCGTGGTTTGCTTAAACCTGTGACTAAGCGCATAAAAAACGGTTTGGCCCTGAGCATGGCGCAATCAGTCCGGTTGACCGTTGTCGCCATCACTTTTATCAGCACTTCATTGTCTTTGGCAGCGGGCTTCTCACGTTCCGTCAACTTCAGTATTTCAGGAGGGCCATAGTTGATCCAGTTGGCTGCTTTCATTTTGTGATGGTTTGCTTCATTGGCGTCTGCTCAGAATATACCGACATAAAGTTGATATGTGCCGCCAATTCTGATTTTCTCCACAGATGCTGACGATTCTACCTGGCTAGCTGCCAGATGCTGCATGATACATAATCTTGAGTATTTGCCTCAATGAGTACCAGATGCAGGCGAAAAATTACAAATTCAACACCATTAACTTAATACTAAATAGAATAACTTAAAAATAAGTTGACAAACTTAAAATTAAGTTGTAAGCTTGTCTTGCTGATTAACAAAACTCAAAGCAATGGTCACTTTAACTAAGGCAGAAGAGAAGATCATGATGATCCTCTGGGATATTGACAAAGGTTTTATCAAGGATATCCTTGATCAGTATCCCGACCCTAAGCCTCCTTACAATTCCGTTTCGACGATTGTGAGGGTGCTGGTGCAAAAAGAAATTGTAGGCTTTACGGCTTACGGCAATTCGCATCAGTACCATCCTCTGATTTCGAAGGAAGCCTACAGTAAGGGGCAGCTGTCGAGGCTGGTGAAGGATTATTACGACAATTCCCTGAGCCAGGTGGTCAACTTTTTTTCCGAAAGCAAAAAGCTGGACGAAAAGGAGCTGGATGAAGCAATGAAAATGCTGGAAGACTTAAAAAAGAAGAAAAATGGCTGAGCTCATCATGTATCTATTGGAGTCGAGTGCTTTGTTGGCATTCTTCTACCTGCTGTATGTTTTGGTGTTGCGCAAAGAGACTTTTTTCAGTCTCAACCGCTTCTTTCTGTTAGGAATTTTAGCGTTTTCCCTGCTTTTCCCGTTGGTGAGTTTTGATATCAGCCCAACTGAAGTGTCGGTACTTGAGCGGCCCATTGCTGAAATCAGCAAGGCCAGGATGTCGTACTACGAGGCCATGGCTGCCTGGGAGTTTGAAGCACGCAGCGCTGCGGGCTCAACGCAAACTGCAGCCGAGCCTGGTGTGATGGTAAGCACTGGCGTAGACTGGCTGCGCCTGGCAATTAACGGAATACTGTTGTTGTACGCTATAGGGGTGGTGGTCTGTTTGTCGAGAACATTCTGGTCACTGCGCTGGATAAGGAAAGTGATCTCAAGCCATTCATACGAAGAAATGGATGGCATAAAGGTCGTGAAGCTTCCGCAGCCGATCTCCCCATTTTCGTTTCTCAACTATGTGTTTGTCCCCGATTCGCTGGTGGACTCATCGGAGTTCCAGCAGATCCTGGCACATGAAAAAACGCATATTGAGCAGCGGCATTCCGTCGACTTACTTATTGTTCAACTTTTGGCGGCCTTTCTCTGGTTCAATCCGGTGATCTGGCAGCTAATTAAATCCCTAAAAACTACACATGAATACATAGCAGATAAGAAAATAATTACTTCGGGTTATTCCCTGGTTGAGTACCAGACTTTGCTTCTGAAGCAGTTGATCAGCAACAACTCATTCGGGTTGGTACACAATTTCAACTTATCATTTATCAAAAAAAGAATAACCATGATGACTAACAAACAATCAGGATGGTCAGGCAAAGTGAAAGTAGCCATGGCCATAGCAGGCACAGTGCTTTTTAGTGCCATTATTGTGCAGTGCAATTCCAAAATGGATGACGCTGTTTCACTTGAGAAGAGCCTGGCGGAAGCAGATTTGGCTGAGAGCGTTGATTTGCCAACGGTAAAAGCAAACGGCTACAAAGCCAAAAGCAGAACGGATTCTTTAACTTACAACATTGCCGATGACCAAATAACGTGGAAAGGCAAGCATTATGATATTGATGAGTTCGTAGCACTGGTTGGGACATTTAAGCTTTCTGAAAATGGTATGGTGGTTATGAGAATAGACAAAGATCAATCGATGGGGTTGGTTAGGAAGCTACAAACTGCAATGAGAAAAGCTAATCAAAGAAAAGTTCTGTATGTAGCAGAAACGACGGACAAGGCGAGATTTGAAATGCCTTTTCTTTTGCCTCCAACGTCTGACTATGTTAACGACAACAATCCAAGGCAGCCAACTATTGAAGAATTGGCGGCTGAAGGCAAGTTCGACATCTTAAAAATTGATATGGGGAAAAATAGCGGCGAAGCGATTAAGGGAATTGTTTACGACTTCGTACAAAGCCACGTAACAAGGGGCTCAACCAACTATGTGGTAAGCGCTGGTTTTGATGATGACGATACCTATAATGATTATTTGGTAACCCTTTGTCATATCCAACAAGCTTTCGACCAAATCTATCAGGAAAGGGCACAAGAAATGTTTGGAAAAGATTTTTATACTCTTGAATTCGGTAAAAGCGAATACAATGCTGTTCGCCAGGATATCCCAAAAGCGATATCAATAGCTGACAGATAAATACAAAAAGACAGCATTTAGGGGCCTGTAAGCAATTTCATTAAAGGCCATTTAGAAGTCCCTCAGACCTGCTGCCAGGGTCTGGGGGATTTCTCTCCGCCAACTGGTAGATCGAAATGACCACCTCATACTAGCTTAGCTGTTCAAAGAAAATCCTCTCTTATCGGTGCAAATCCATCCACCAATGTCACTTTTTCGGTCAAGGTCTGTATGCAGTGATTGAGGTTGGAGGCCACTTTGAAAACGTCTCCTTGATTCAGCAAGTATTCCCTATCCTCAATGAATAGCTTCAAAGAGCCCGCAGCCACATACGAGATTTGCTCATGTGGGTGCTTGTGGGGCGGGTCTGGCACAGTCATCGGGCCATTGGTGAATTCTATGACCGTCATCATTAGTTTGTCGAGGTGGATGACCTTTCTGTGTAAAGAGGAATTCGAACCGATCTGTTCAAATCCGGAATCGTTTTTTACTACTTCCATTATGCTTTTTGATGATAAAAACTAATACTGCAAGGCAACAGGTTCACGCCGTTACTTCCACTGAAAGGCGAAGTACTCGCAGCTTCCGTTGGTCAGGTTCTTGAGTGCATGAGGAACATTTGAACCCAGATAAACAAGCGACCCTTGTGGTGCATCGATTAGCTGCCCGTCGATATGCATTTGTGTATTGCCTTTCATGATCACAATGATCTCTTCCACAAAGTGGGTGTGTGGCGCATGGCTGTCCTCGCCTTTGTTCAGCGAGGTCACGTGCATCTCGAAATTCTCGGTAGCGCTGGTAGCCCGGTCAAAATAATCACGGCGGGTGCCTTTTCCTGTAGGTTTGGCTTCGGTGTCGCTGTAGCTGATTAGTAGTGACCCACCGTTGGCTTTTCCACGGGCAGCGTCATGCGGCTCCTTGTCGTGATAGCGCATGATGTAGTAGGTAGCGGGAGTGGTGCCTGCGTTGGTCATGCCATGCTGCTCTCCGGCCTGGATCAGGGCGATACTGCCAGGGCCCATCACCTTGCTTTGGTCGCCCACGGTTACTTTTACCTGACCTTCTTTGATGATCACCAACTCCTCGTCGTCATGAGAATGAGGAGCATGAAAAGCCAGCCCAGCGCCCACGGACGTGGTGTGAAGCTCCAGGTACTTTAGGTGGTCAGTCGATCCTTCTGCTATCTGCCGACGTTCGCCGTTTTTGCTGGTTTCTACTGGCAGCTCGTCCCAGGTGTAGACTTTGGAGCTGAGTTTGGTTTCCTGTGAGAAGGCAGGTGTAGCCAGTGCGGCAATGAAGATACACGCTGCCGCTGAATGGATTAGTTTTCTTGTTAGGGGTTTCATCCTAAAAAGATAGGGATAAGAATTGAGAAATAAGCGTTTTGAATACTGTAGGCCTTCAATAAACCATCCTCGGTGTCTTTTTGTAAACGGTGAGGCATAGGTTCAAGTAGAAGATATCTCCGTTCCGATATGGCAGAGATTCCGTGTTCAGCGATGGATCTTTTCTTCTCTTCTTTCTATTTGGCTCCCGTGAGCGCACCGCCATCGATAGGAATCACCGCTCCGGTCATCCATGAAGAAGCGTCGGACGCAAGAAACAAAGCAAGGCTGGCTATGTCGCCGGGCTGGCCTAGCCGCTGTAAGAGTGTCGACTTGCCCGCATTCTCAACTGCGGTTGCTGGGTCGGGGAATGCTTTGGCAGAGTCGTGGATCAGCGGAGTGTCTACCGGGCCAGGGCACATGATATTTACCCGCACGTTGGGACTGTAGTCAACGGCCACCTGCCGGGCAAGTGCCACCAGGCCGGCTTTTGATGCACAGTAGGCTGGGTGGTTGGGGAAGAATTTGAATGCAGCAATGGAAGCATTCACCACCACGGAAGCGCCCGGCTGCTTTATCATTTCGGGAAGCGCATATTTCAGAAGGTAGAAGGCCGAGCTTAGGTTCACATCCAGCGTTCGTTGCCAGAATTCGATGGGCAGCTCTGTCACCTTGCCGAGTCCCAGGTCGCCGGCGTTGGTGCATACAATATCTAGTTGCCCAAATTCAGACAAGGCTCTTTTCACCAGCGCCTCATTAACGGCAGGGTCGGCCACATCTCCTTTTACGAAAATCGCTTTGCCCGCCTGGCCCTTAATTTCATCTACCAGCGCCCTGCCAGCCGTTTCTTTTCTGCCACTGGCTACCACGTTGGCTCCTTCTTTTGCATAAGCCAGTGCTATGGCCCTGCCCATGCCGCTGGTGGCTCCGGTGACGATGGCTGTTTTTCCTTTGAGTTGCATAATCTATTCTTGGGATTAGATATTGTAGAGAAAACTCAGGCTCTAATAAAAGACTCAAATCAAGGCAGTAAATCACCTTTACGCTGTGGCAGATTAGAGCCAACTGCCTGTATGTAGGCGGTTCGTTTCTAATCCAGACTTTGTTTTCTAATTTCTTGTTAGTCCTCTAGCCGGACAGGCTGTTACTTTTCCTTGCCGTTCCCGGATGGGATGAAAAGTAACCAAAAATCATAGAAAAATTAACGCACAAGCCAACTACCCGCAACCTGCCGCCATTTTTCTCCTCCCCTCCATATTGGGCGCCCCTTCTTTCGATATTTGGTATTCAAGAGAACGCTTTCAATCTGTTTTTTTTGTCTTTGCCGGTTCAAAACAAAGGGAACAATGCTGCTTAAATTTGCGCCTCCCCTGTTCAAAGAAAACCAAAATATTTATGACCATCGCTTGAAAATAATCGTTAACTAATTATCAATTTTGCTGGTGTTGTCATTTGACAGTATGTACAGAAGCGTTGCAGCCTTGTTTTTGCTCATTGTCATGGCCTTTTCTCAAGGGGCCAGTGCCAACGTTTATGAGTCGAGCATAGCGTCGAAGCACGCACTTCTTGCCAGTGGTCATACCGACTACCTTCAGCCTTATGTTGCGGTTTTCGATGCAGGCACAGGTGCTGGTTTCGTAAAGCTTCCCGTCTCCAAGTTCCCTGGTCTTCAGGGGGTCATTGTCGCTGACGAAGCAGCGCTTACAGGATTCCGCTTTGTTAGCCTCTCCCATACTTCCGATCATGACAAAAAGTGGATCACCGAAGTGACCGCTCTTTTGTACCCCGCCCACGAGTTTTCATAAAAGTACAATTAGTTACCCTCAGGTAATCTTTCGGGAGCTGGTCTTTCGAAAAAAGCATTGTTCTACCCTTTATTGAAAATAAATCATGGAATCTCAAGAAATAATCATGTATGTGGTGATCATCATTGCGTGCGTTGCACCAGTGGTGTGGTTTGCAAGAACAGCCTCAAGTAAAGGCAGGCTCATTTTAAAAAGCATCAAAGTTGTAACTGGAAAGCTTCCCGCCCAGTATGATGTATGGACAGACAGAGGGATGGCTTTTGATGCGGCCAACCACCGACTGGTGTTTGTCAACAACAGCCAGCCTGAGGTCATTACTCAGGTCATTCAGTCCGACGAGATTATTGATGCGCATGTGCTGGTCAATGGAAAAAAGGCAGCAGACAGCAAAAAGACCATTGATCCAGCGAATGTGAACACTATTGTGCTCCAGCTTATTTGCTCCTCCAAAGACAATGGGGAGATATTGCTCACCTTTTTTGATGTAAGCTCAGACGGGCCTTTTCACGCCAACATTCACTATCAGCTGGCTCGCAAATGGAAGAAAACCATTTTGGAACGTCCTGTGCTAAACCATGCTTAGTGCAGAGTAAATAAAGGTATTGAAAGCCAATAGACCACATGATGACCAGGAAATTTGTGCCTTGGTTGTTATGTGGTTTTTCTTTTGAGCATAGCCTTCGCCGCACCGGGCATCCAAAATATGCCACCCACCCAAAGGTATTCCCACTGGCTACTTTTTAGCAGGCAATTCTTCTTGAATCGACTACTTTTCCAGTCGAACTTAATTTCACTAATATGTTGAAGAGGATACTATTATTCACGTTGGCGGCCGGGATGGCTTTGCATTCCCAGGCGCAAAAGACATTGATCCAGTGTGGCACGCTCATCGACGGTGTGAGTGACTCTCCCAGGTCGCAAGTGACAGTGACGATTGAAAACGACATGATTGTGGCAGTGGAGAACGGCTACAAAGCAGGAAGCAAAAATGACAAGGTGATTGACCTGAAGGCTTACACGGTGCTGCCAGGCTTCATCGATATGCATGTGCACATGGAAAGCGAGGCCAGCCGGGCCGGTTATGTGAAGCGGTTCACGCAGAATGAAGCTGATAAAGCTTTCGAAAGCACTGTATATGCAAAGAAAACGCTGATGGCAGGTTTCACCACCGTGCGTGACTGCGGGGGCTCCGGAGTGAATATTTCTCTGCGTAATGCCATCAATGCGGGCACTGTAGACGGCCCAAGAATTTATACGGCGGGGAAAACCATCTCGATTACCGGTGGCCATGGCGACCCAACCAATGGACTTCCCTTTGATAAAATGGGTGATCCGGGACCAAAGGAAGGCGTGGCTAACAGTCCCGAAGATGGCCGCAAGGCAGTGCGTCAGCGCTATAAGGATGGCTCCGATTTTATTAAAATTACTGCTACTGGTGGTGTACTTTCAGTGGCCAAGGACGGCTCGGGCCCATCCTTTACACTGGACGAAATAACAACGATCGTGGAAACTGCCACCGATATGCAAATGCATGTAGCTGCGCATGCCCATGGCATAGAGGGTATGCAAAGAGCTATCAAGGGAGGTGTGACCACCATTGAGCATGGCACCTATATGGATAAAGAAACAATGGATCTGATGAAACAGTACGGCACCTGGTACATTCCGACCATCATTGCGGGTGTTTCTGCCGCTGAGAATGCGGAGATTCCAGGCTTCTATCCAGCCATAGTTGCCGAAAAAGCCAAAACCATTGGCCCGCTGATTCAGGGAACCTTCGCTGAAGCCTACAAGGCGGGCGTGAAAATTGGTTTCGGTACTGATGCCGGGGTATACCCTCATGGAAAAAACGCCCGTGAGTTTGAACTTATGGTAGGTGGTGGCATGAAGCCCATGGAAGCGATTATGGCAGCGACCTCAATCAATGCGGGTATTCTGGAAAACGAAAAACTCGGAACAGTGAAAGCAGGAGGCTTCGCTGACATCGTTGCGGTGAAAGGCGATCCTTTGAAAGACATCAAAGTGCTACAGGATGTGAAGTTCGTGATGAAAGCTGGTGCTGTTTACAAAAGCGAGTAAATTTTAGCTTCAAAGGAAATTAAAAGATGGGGAGAAGCGTTGATTGGATGTTATTTTTGATAAACGCTTGCGCCCCACTTTTATGAAAAAGTATCATATTTTGGTTTTGGTCATTGGATTGCTTGCGATGGTCGCTTGCAAAGACGAGGAGATTGACCCCGCAGCTCTTACAGGAAAAAGTGTCACATATTCGTTATTTACAGGAGCTCAGGACTGGGGCTACCAGGGTGACGCAACATTAGCTGAAAGAAACGACGGTAACACCTTATTGACAATTGAGCTTACAGGGCCCTCAGGCACGACCCAATTTCCAGCTCATTTGCACTACGGTGCTTACAGCCTGGAGGCAGACATGGCAGCTATGCTCACCCCTGTGGATGCAGCTACAGGAAAAAGTGAAACATTACTTACTCAGCTAGCCAACGGCGACGAGATTTCATATGACGAGCTTATCAATTTTGATGGGCACATCAAAGTGCATTTGGGTGACGGCGACAACAAAAGCGTGATTCTTGCCTATGGAAACATCGGCAGCAACCCTGCTACTGCCAATGCGGCTAATGTAGCCAATTGTGCCAGCTGGTAGACTCGGCGGATGTTTTTTGGGTTGGATAATTAAAGAGGTTACTCTGTGCGTCAGCTGACGCACGGAGTAACCTCTTTAATTTAGGATCTGCTTTTCACATTGTCGGACAGGATTTCCGCTGCCAGGTACCAGTATCCTTGCGGGTTTCGCCTCCAAATTCTGACGAAATAGCCTTTTTCTTTCATCAACGCATTTATTTCATAGCTGCCGTAGCTATACCCCAAATCCTGCGAAACTGACGTGCCAGAATCGATGGTGGAAAAAATGGCAGCGCCTTTCATATAGGGCGACGCTTCTGAAGATATCCAGGATAAAAATGAACGTTTGTTATAGAAGGGGTGAAACCCATTGATGGTTGACAGGAGATTAGTCGAGGCCATTTTTTGGTAGGCCGCTTTGATGCCATTAGTGGCCATCACGTTGAACAGGTAGTCTGCTTCCTCCAGACTCTCTGCTTTGCTTTTGCCATTGTCAGCTTCCCTTTTTCTTATATCATATTCAGCGCCGAACACATGCTCAGGGCCCGCTGCAGGAGCCGTCGTGCCCAGGTCAAGCAGTACTTTCCACTCCCCCGAAGGCTGCTTTTTCCACACTGAAAAGAAATAACCGTATTGTGGAGGCTGGCCATTTGAAGTGTTTGAAGTAATTCTCCACGGGCCGGTGTTGAAGCCGAGGTCGCCTCCAATGGACGTCGCCCCATGGTAAGGCTCCCAGTAAAGTGTGCTGGCGGCGGGTTTGGGAGAAGGGATTTTTGCCGAGTTAACTTCCTGAGCGTTTTTTGGGTGTGGTTGGAACACCAGGCCATCAGGTGCGAAAAACTTGACCCATGCCTCAGGCAGGCCATTGTCACCACAAAAAGCTGCAAAGTCCCTTTCCACTTGAATAAGCCCCTCGACGGAATCCTGTGCCGCTGTTTTTTGTGGCAACGCAAGCAAGGCAACAAAAAATATCACGTTCGATACTGACGCTACTTTCACGTGCATATAATTGAGTTTGAAATCAATAAACATCTATCCGCCAATTACCCTTAACCCTATTTATCGCAAACTGCTATTTCCCGTATTTTATCAGGCACACTAACTATTTGATTCGCCAGGGTTACATGTTTCCCTGGGCGCTTCATGTATGAATATAGCTAATTTATTCGTTGATAATTAGTTTGTAAACCTAAATTAAGTGGCAGTTGACGGGTTGTAAAGAACCTAACCGCAAGCTGCAACGTTATCGCTGAACGGTTACTTTTTTGGCCGGAAGTTTATAAATTGGCAAAGTAATTTACTTGAATATGAGTTTTAGGATAAAGACATCTGTAGTTCTATTGGCGCTTTTCGTGGCATTTGCCTCATTCAATATGCCCGAAAGAAAAACCGAAGAAGGAGGCATTAAGTGGATGACCTTCGAAGAAGCGGTTGCTGCGAACAAAGTGGCGCCTAAAAAGATATTCATTGATTTATACACTGACTGGTGTGGGTGGTGCAAGGTAATGGACAAGAAAACCTTTTCTGTTGAGGCTATTTCGTCCTATGTCAATGCCAACTATTACGCAGTGAAATTCAATGCGGAGCAAAAGGAAGATGTGATTTTCGATGGACACACCTTTAAGTTTGTTGCCAGCGGTCGCAATGGCTATCACGAGCTCGCCGCCACACTTACTCAAGGCAAGCTGAGTTATCCAATGGGCGTTTTTATGGATGAGGAAATGAGAATACTCACCCTATTGCCAGGCTTTCAGGAAGCCAAATTTTTCGACACAGTTATTAAGTATTTTGGTGAAAACGGCCATAAAAAAGTTTCCTGGGAAGAGTGGCAAAAGTCTTACCAGTCCAATTTGTAAGAACTTTCGGATTTTTCGACCTTTTTGTACCTGAACGGCTTGGTTCATCAATGGTTCGTCACCATGAAATACCCGGATAACCTTCTTCACGAACCCATCTACGCTAAATTCACATACACGGCTCCCGGAGTTTATGGTATTCATTAATCCAATATCTGGTGCGCTTTGTGGTCAAATTCCTCTAGTTTTATGCCTCACTAAGGGAGCGAGAAGATGATTGTAGCAGGCTATGTTGCGGCTGTTTTTATTGGACTGGTGTTGGGCTTAATAGGGGCAGGAGGTGCTGTGCTTGCTGTGCCAGTTTTGGTCTATCTTTTTGGTATCGACCCAATGCTGGCAACTGCCTACTCGTTATTTATTGTCGGCGTTACATCCTCTATTGGGGCGGCAATTCGGTACAAGCTCATTATCATGCACCTCCGCATTGCGATGCTGTTTGCTGTGCCCTCGCTCACCACCATCTTCCTCACCCGCATGTATGTGATTCCGGCCATCCCTCCCGTGATTTTTGAAGTCGGTGGATTTCAGCTTACCAAAGGGGTTATGTTGCTGTCTGTTTTTGCCATCGTGATGTTTTTCAGTGCGTTTTCCATGATTCGCAATGAACAACCCGAAGAGGAAGCAGGCCCAACAGTGATTACCAATTATTTTGTACTCGTTCTAAGAAATGCAGCCATAGGTGTGCTCTTTGGATTGGTGGGAGCAGGCGGGGGCTTTCTCATCGTGCCCGCTCTGGTAATTGTGATGAAGCTGCCGATGAAGCATGCCATTGGCACATCACTTTTCATTGTAAGTATTAATACGCTACTGGGTTTTCTCGGCGATGTGGCCAATCAGGCAATTGACTGGCAGTTTCTTGCGGGTTTTTGTGGTATTTCAATTGCCGGGATGCTATTTGGAACTTTCCTCGGTAAGAAAATAGATGGCAAACACTTGAAAAAGGGTTTTGGCTGGTTTGTACTCACTATGGCTGTTCTGATTTTTGCTAAGGAGCTCTTTCTTTCCTGAGGGTTTCAAACTAAAGATGTACCTACACGAACTATTTTGAGGAAGAACCGTTATTTTCGAATCTGCGAGAAGAATGGAATTCCGGACAATAACACCTTCTTGCAGCAACTTCAACACCTGAAAGAGTAACTTATGATGGAATGGTTAAAGTCGCCATGGCCGTGGTACGTGGCGGGCCCATTGATTGGGCTGATTACCCCTGCTTTCCTTTTGCTGGGAAACAAGACCTTTGGCATATCGTCGTCCCTGCGGGATATCTGCGCTGCGTGCTTCCCTTCCGGGATTGAGCTTTTTAAATACAACTGGAGGGAACGCACCTGGAACCTGGTTTTTGTTGCCGGGATTGTGATTGGCGCATTTCTTTCCAGTCATTTTCTTTCTGACGGATCACCTGTTGCTATTTCTGATTCTACAAAGAGTGAGCTAATGGCCCTCGGCATTTCCGACTTCCAGGGCCTGGTACCGATAGAACTTTTTTCGTGGTCCAACCTATTGACAACCAAAGGATTTGTTTTTATTATTCTTGGTGGGTTTCTGGTGGGCTTTGGTACCAGATACGCCGGAGGATGCACCTCAGGCCACACCATGTTTGGCCTTTCTTATTTTCAGATGGCTTCCCTTGTGGCTTCTATTAGCTTCTTTGCCGGGGGCCTCATTATGACTCATTTCCTGTTTGACTTTCTTTTTTAAAACCACACCATGAAAAATATCAGGTATTTGTTTTTAGGGATCGTGTTTGGTGTTATTCTAACCAAGGCTGAGGTTATTTCCTGGTTCAGGATTCAGGAGATGTTTCGGTTTCAATCCATACATATGTATGGAATTATTGGATCAGCAGTAGTGGTAGGCGCAGTACTGGTGTTTATCATCCGGAGACTTTCCTTGAAAACAATAGATGGAGAAACCGTCACCCTTCCGGCCAAGAGAATGGACAAGGGGGTAGTGATTGGTGGCACAATTTTCGGCCTCGGCTGGGCATTGACTGGTGCTTGCCCGGGTCCGCTGTATGCTCTGGTCGGAAGTGGAGCCACGGTGATGATAGTAGGGCTTGCCAGTGCCCTGCTAGGCACATGGACGTATGGAGCTCTCCAAAAGAAGCTCCCACATTAAAAGGAATGGATTAATACAGAATCTCACCCTCAGCCGAATCCAAAGTGTTCTTTAGCAATACTTCTGAGGTTTGACTCAGACAATGGTTTAATGATGAACCCGGTTACTGATTTATAAGACAGTGCTTTCTCTTTGTCCTTTACATCTACTGAGGAAGAAAGGATAAAAACCTTGCAGTTTTTGATGAAACTGGATCCTGCTTTTTCTATCCCCTCAATTATTTCCCATCCATCAAGCAAAGGCATGTTGATATCAACCATTAACATGGTCGGATAACTTTCCTCGGTCAGTTGTTTGGTTAGGTAGTCAAGCCCTCTCTGGCTGTTTGTGAACTGTTTAATCTCGTCAGTACATCCGATGTTTTCCAGCGCTTTGCTGCAGAGAAACTGGAAAATTTCATCATCATCAATTATTACCACTCGCTTCATAGAGAACCAGAAAATGTGTATTCAATTAGTTTGTACTATTGATTTTTTAAGAAATGATGGACAGCAAATTGACACCTTCTTATAACAATCGGTGTTCAATGACTGTTCACTAATCTAACTGAAAGGCTGAATTATTTGTATGTATCTACTTTAAATTTTAACGAACGCTTATAGGGAGTAGATTTTGATGGAGAAGAAGATTTTCACTTGCTCTTTTGGTTAATTATGTGCCGAAAAAGCTAAGCTGAAATACGTTATTATTAGCAAAATTATCGCTGATAATAACATTAAATATACCAATTTGTTCGGACGAAAGTTGCCTGGTGGCTGTAGTTTGTTTTAGACGTATTTAGATATAGCCAGCCACTTTGTAACTAATGATACCGACCCACTCTCGAATCAGCACTTCCCAAATGCGGAGGCTGTTGCTGGACGGAATTATTAAATCCAAAGGACTCCATTCCCATGGGCGTGAGTAAAGATCGGTGCTGAATGCCATAGGCTGGAGCCCAACCTTGTTGAAACATGCCAGTGATCGCCGCATGTGAAAAGCAGAGGTGATTAACAGAAACGGCTTTTCTGGCCAATATTTTCTAATAAGCTCAGCACTGTAAAGCGCATTCTCTCTGGTGTTGCGGGAATCACCCTCAACGAAGAGGTGGTCGGGGGAAACACCAGCCACTAGAGCGGTTTGTTTCAGTCCCTCCGACTCGGATACTTCCTGATAAAGCAGAGAACCAGAACCACCTGTGATCAGGATGTTATCTATTTTGCCTTCATGGTAGAGCTGAATAGCGTGAATGATCCTATCTGCCCCCTTGTCGAAGTGTACCCTGTCTTTTGGCTCTTGCATAGGGTTGGTTACACCTGTGAGAACAACTCCTACGGCAACGGGCTCTGGAAGACTGCTGATCAAAACAGGCCTCACTTCCCACAGCTTCATGGCCAAATTAGAAATGGCAGGATTGGTGAAAAAGATTAGTAGAGAAAGCCCAACGAGCCTCAACCTTTTTTTCCATCCTTTTTTTTTAATGAAATAAGGCAGCAACATGCAGAGCATTATCCAACTGACGGGCGTAAGCAACCAGCTAAGTATTTTGGAGAGGATGAAAAACATGGGTTTACTTGTGGTCTTCGCTTAGTTCAAGTCCATAATTAATGCCTTTTTCAACTGCTGGAACGCCTTCTGTCATCCAAAGAGGGGCAGGGGCGTCCATCAGGTAATAGTCGAAATACTGTTGCATACGTGTAGTCCAGTCTTTTCTGTTAGGATACCTCAACGGCCAGTGTGGCTGGTCGTTGTAGGAGATCATCCAGGTGGGCTTTCCAAGCCTTTTGAGGGCTGAAAACAATTCTATACCCTGGTACCAGGGAACATGGCCGTCGGCGTCGTTGTGCATGATCAGCAGCGGTGTGTTGACCTTGTCGAGCCAGAATAATGGAGAGTTTTCCAGGAACCTTAACGGGTACTCCCATAGCGACCCACCTATCCGGCTTTGGGTGTGTTCGTATTGGAACATCCTACTCAGGCCGGTTTGCCAGCGAATGCCGCCATAGGCACTTGTCATGTTTGGCACAGGGGCGCCTGCTTCGGCTGCTTTGAATAGCTGTGTTTTGGTAACCATATAGGCTATCTGATATCCACCCCAACTATGGCCCTGTACGCCTATTCTATCCTTGTCGACAAAGCCCTGCGATATGAGCGATGTAACGCCAGGCATGACGCAATTGATTGCGCTTTCGCCAGGGTAGCCAATTTTGTAAACAATGTCTGGCACAAACACCACATAGCCCCTTGATGTGTAGAAGGTGAAGTTGATGATTGACCTCCCAAACTCAGGAGTGATATGATTGTGAAAGTTATCAGCATTTTGCTCGTAGAAATAGACCATCATCGGGTACTTTTTCTTTGGGTCAAAGTTGTCTGGTTTAAAGAGCATCCCTTCCAGCGGAATGCCGTCGAGTGACACCCAGTTGAACAATTCTTCCGTTCCCCAAAGGAAATTCTGCTGCTGCGGATTTACGTCGCTTATTTGTTCTACGTTCGAGAATTTGTTGTTGGTGAGCTGCAGGTTGGGAAACTCACGGTAGGTTTCCCGGGTAAAGAGCCACGTGTCAGCATTTAAAGCTTTCTTTTCAAATTGAAGTTGGGCATCTTCCATTATCAACTGTGAAGGAGCGGCGCTTCCTTTGAGCTTAAGCGCAAAAAAGCCGTGTTGTTTTTTCTCATTCTGAAAGCCTTTTAGAATGATCTCAGCATTGGCTTTGATCGACGTTTCCTCGGGGTCAGTTTTCACATAGCGATAAGTAACGGAAGTTTCCCGTCCGTTGCGGGTAATCCGCTCTTTGGTGGCAGGGTTCAAGGGATCAATTTTCCATATATCAAACCTGTCGTAAACGAGGATGTGGCTGTCGTTCTCCAACCAGCCAGCGATGCCATAAGGAGAAGGGAAATTGGGCGAGTCGTTTTCCTCATCCGAAAAAAGAACTTTTGAGTTATCGGTTAGCTTACGAATGGTGCCGGATGTCATTTCCAAACTATACCAGGCGCTATCGGCTACATCGTACCAGTACCCGAACTTGCCGGCGGGTGAAATATTCTCCATCAACCGGGCCTTTTTCTTTGCCAGCTTAGCAGCACCAGTGTTGATATTGATAATGTAAATGTCCTGATTGATGGGTGATCCTTCCCACTGAGAAACCACCCGGTATTCAGCTGATTCGTAGCCTCCAAGTGCAAAGTTGCCAACACCTTCCTTCGTTATTTTCACCTCCTGCAGCTGGAGGTTTCCCAGTTGCACGGGTTTTTTGGTGTCAAAATGGTATACGGCCAGATAGCCTCTTTTGAGTTGGTCGTCCGACAGCACTTTCTGCCTTGGCTGCAGATAATCATCTTTGTAATGCCACACGTCCACTTTGGCTTTTTCTTCATCCAGCAGCGTAGTGTCTCCCACAAGAGGCTTGGGTTGGGTGCCAAAAAACAGCCGCTTATTGTCATCGCTGAACTTCAAGTCCTGAGGGGCCATTTGCCACTCTTTCATCAGAAAAGGATCGTCGGCTTTTACGATCACCCTGCCGCTGTCCTGGCCCGGCGTCCATTGGAAAAGGCCATACGTTTGAAAGGGTTTTTTCAACGTGTCGCTATCAAAAAGGAATGCCAGTCTGCTACCATCGTTTGACAGCCTGAGGCCATCGTATTTACCCTTGCTGCGAAACACCGGTTTCATGGCCAGGTCGTTCTTGCTCACTGTATAAATGCCTGGCGAAAAGCCTTTGTCGTCACCAGTTGACTGAAAGGCCAGTCTGCTGCCGTTTTCGCTGAACTCGTAGCTGGTTACAAATGGGTAAGTCTGGTGGGTGCCATCTGCCAGCTTAAGCACATGCAGTGTGTAGCCGTTATCGTCGCTTACTTTTTTCGCTTTTTTTGACGTCGAGTCTTTCTTGTCTGGTTTCGCTACCGACAAATAGGCCAGCCACTCGCCGTTCTTTTCTGGAAGTTTAAAGGATTTTACTTCTGCTATTTTTTCAAGGGAACCATCGGAGAGTTTGTAGATGGCCAGGGAGTCTTTTGGTAGCTCGTCTTTCTTTTTCTTGAGCCGTTTCAAGGCCCTAACCGAGTCCAGCTGTGGCTCCACCAGGGCGATGAGGTGCTTTGAGTCGAAAGTGAATTTTGGCCTGCTGCCTCGGGGAATGATAAAGTCAGCTTTGGCGCTGAGATTTTTAATAACGAGGGTATTGTCACCTTCATCGGGGCCGAAAATGTATTCGGCCCATTTGCCATCGGGCGAAAGGTCTTCGGTTTTAATTTTTTTCCAACCGGCCACATCTTCGTGTGTCAGCGCTCTCTTTTGAGCCAATAGATCAGAAGTGCCAAAAGCTACTGCCAGGCACAGACAAATTTTAAAACTACGGTACATCATTTTCTTGGTTTTCGCATAGAGGGGACTCTGCTGAATCCCTTCATTACTTTTTTGGGTATATCAAAATAAAGGGTGATGATAAGGATGATGCTCATCGCCCAGATAATGGCAGCGTTGAAGTACAGCGTGGGGTAGTATGTTCCCAGAAAGTGCTTTTCCGGCACAAAGAACCCAGCCCTGAAGTCAAATGGGTGCAACGGCTGCGGCCTGCTATAAATAGGGTATATTTTTTGGATAAGGTGGCCTCTTTTTTCAATGATTCTTTCTTGCACGGCGGTGTTTTTCACCATCTGACCAATGCTTTCATTTTCGTACTCATTTTTCAGTGCAATATACTCCTGTCTCTCCTCATCGGTTTTCGTAAGTGACTGAACTGTTTCATCCTTTTCTTTGAAAGCCTTATTGTACCGATTGTTGTAGAACTTTCTCATGGCTTTCATGAAGTCCATACTCTCCTCAAAAGTGACTTCATCGAAGTCCTTTATGTTCAGCTTTTCGTAGGATGGCAGTTTGTCGTAGCCCACCATACCGAGTTCCTTGCCCAGCTCGTTGCGGAGCAGGGCAAATCTCTCCTCGAGGGAAGCTGCATATTTCTCTTTATCAGTTACATTATGACAATACTCCAGTGCTGCTTCCAGCTTGGGAGCCCAATACACTGTTTTATATTCCGACTGGGCCATGTCTCTATCAAACTGGTAGAATTGGCTGGTGAAGGGGTTGTCTTTGTACTGGGTAACCGCCAGGGCCTCAAAAGCCCACCGGGAGGCCATTATTTCACCAATGACCGGCACTTTAGTGTTATTGGCAAACGTTGGGTTGAGCTTGTCGAAGTTCACCACCACACCGCTTAAAATCAGCTGTGGAATGAGCAGGATGGGAATGATAATGTAGATAGTGATAGCCGAATTGAAGGCGGATGATATGTTCAGTCCCAACACGTTGGCAAAGCACGATACTGAAAAAAGCACCAACCAGTACGACCAGGTCATACTGTCAATCTCGAGGATCCAGTCGCCTATGAGCACATAGAACAGTGTTTGGATGGCAGAGAACGAAAAAAGTATCAGGAGCTTGGAAACCAGGTAGCTCATTCTGCTCAGATGAAGGAAGGCCTCCCTTTTCAGGATTTTACTGTCTTTAATGATCTCTTCGGCGCTTACCGTGAGCCCCATGAATAGCGCCACAATCACACTCATGAAGAAAAAAGCCACTATGTTGAGGTTCTCATAGAAGCTGTATGATTTGGCGGGGTCGTAGTACCTCACGATGTAGGCCAGGAGGGCAGCCAGCAGAGGTGCCTCAAGCAAATTAATGGCCAGGTATTGCTGGTTGGAAAACTTGGATAAGAGGTCTCGTGTAGCGAAGATTCTTACCTGCTTAAGCCGGTTGGGTATACTGAGCGTTTTTTCGGGCAGCGATGGTTCTGATTTAACTTTGGGCAGTGTAATGTGCTTTTTGAAAAAGCTGTACCAGTCCAGGGGTTGGAACTTTCGTTTGTCAGTAACGTGCCCGTACTCATTCACCACCTTG
The DNA here is from genome assembly GCF_963974565.1 of uncultured Imperialibacter sp. NCBI lineage: Bacteria > Pseudomonadati > Bacteroidota > Cytophagia > Cytophagales > Flammeovirgaceae > Imperialibacter > uncultured Imperialibacter sp. The sequence continues at coordinate 25,189 of NZ_CAXBCJ010000031.1, forward strand.
GTTTCGATGATGTTGAAAATTTGCTCGGGATTAACGTTGCCGCATTCAACGCATTCGCCTCGCTCCGCATCTACCAGGTTCACAATGTTTTTGAAGTAGATCACTGCATCCACAGGGTTGCCATAGTAAATCTGGTAGCCACCCACGTCGAGGATCACCAGCTTGTCAAACATTTTGAAAATCTCCGACGATGGCTGGTGGATGACCACAAATACCATTTTCCCTTTTAGCGAGAGCTCCTTCAGCAGGTCCATGATGTTCTCGGAGTCTCTTGAAGACAGCCCACTGGTTGGTTCATCCACAAAGAGCACAGACGGCTCCCGGAGAAGCTCCAAGCCAATATTCAGCCGCTTACGTTGTCCGCCGCTGATTGTTTTTTGAAGAGGAGAACCCACTTTTAAATCCCTGGTTTCGATAAGGCCCAGCGATTGGAGCGTTTTTATGACTAGCTCGTCAATTTGTTCATCGGTTTTGTCGGTAAAGCAAAGCTTGCCTGCATAAAAGAGGTTTTGATAAACTGACAACTCTTCTATCAGCAGGTCGTCCTGTGGCACATAGCCAATAACACCTTCTATCTTTTTTCCATCCTTGTGTACATCGATACCATTGATCAGCACTGATCCCTCAGAAGGTTTTTCTGTACTGTTCAGCACGTTCAGCAGCGTGGATTTGCCAGCGCCGCTGCCGCCCATTAAGCCAATGAGTTTTCCGCCATCTTCTGCAATATTGATATTTTGAAGGCCCAGCTTGCCATTTCTGAACTTAAAGGACACGTTGTCTGCCTGAAAGCTGATTTTGGTAGAGGCCGTTTCGTTTCTGAATTTTGAAACGACATCGCTATAGTAAAGCGATTTTGAAATACTACTGCGAACACTGCTTCCTGAAGAAAACGCCTGAATCCTGTTGCTCTTCAGATGGATGCCATTGAGATGTAAAGATGCTCTTCCGACGTATTTAATAAAGTAGTTTTCAATAACAGGAATTCGAAGTATGGCAATAAATCCGGGCAGGCCGTCCAATGTGATGTGATGAGATTTAGCAGGACTAATTTCCATACCATCATCTGCAATCAGTATGTTGGTGTTATCAAGCCTGGTGCGATCCGTGTACATCACAAACGTTTTCATCAGATCGATCGCTTGTTCTTTAATATTGAACCTGTCTCCGATAAAATAAACCAGCTCCTTCTCCCGCTCGCTTATCTCCCCGTCGGCCACAATCACCTCCAGGAGATCAATCATTACTACTATTTTTTGCGACTGGGTAAGCTCTTTGTTAATGCTCTCAGTAAGCGATATGATTTCAGCCTTGTCGTCAAAATTTTCTTTTTGAAGCATTTCGGCGGTCAGACTATCAAAAAAGTTCATGTACTTGTCCTGATCCTGCCTGCTGATATTTTCCTCAAGAAACTGCAGGATGGATAGCCGTTCGTCGTCCGTCACGTCGTCTTCCTTGGCTACAATTGCCAGCAGGTGTATAATCGCTTTAAGTAGTTGTTCGCTCATGGCAAAGTTGTCGGTTGTGGTCGGGAGCCTCTAAATATAAAAAAAGCATTGAATGGAATGTTCAATGCTTTGATGAAGGGTCAAAACTTTAATACTTTTTTCAATTAACCGGTAATGTCTTTTCTCACCCTTTGTATTTCAGTGGCAAGTTTTTGAAGATCATGCTGATGCAGAACCACGCCTCCTTCATTATTGTTTATTTTTTGCTCAAGTTCAGCCAACTCTTCATACTGAAACCTCAAGATGTTCATTTCGGAGATTACGTTGGCAATGGTTTCATCTTGCTCTACGTGCTTCAGAACGGAAATAAGATCCAGCAGCGCCATTTTTTGATTCAGCACTATTCTCATGAGCGGCTCAAGAATCACGTCCCGGTTGCTTTCACTTAGCTGGTCGGCTGGGTACTGCTCAATAACCTGTGTAGAAATATACAGGCCTTCCACAAAGGAGCCTGCCAAAACGAGGGCTGCCATGGTGAGCCTGTCGCCGGCTTCCAGCTTTTCTTCAGCCACCTTTATGGCCTCATTGATAATGAGGGCCAATGAGTCATTGTTTCCAATGCTCTTTTCAAACCGGGCTAGCAGCGACATGTCAAACGCCGAAGCAATGCCAATTTTGTCGGCCATTTTTTGGCAGCCTTCCATGTAGTCCAGTGCTTCCTGGGCCTGGTTGTATGATGAAAGATAGCCTATATCGGCGGCGTAGACGCCAAGGTTAAGAGCGGACTTATCGTTGGAGGTAAGGTAGCTCTCTACTTTGCTCAGGTCGTTAACAAATTCTGCCCTGAAATCAGCGCCGGTAGCTTCCAGAAGAAAGGGTACTTCTGATGGAGCAGGCAGGTCGTGTATCACTTTGTCGATTTCATTTTCGAGTTCCTGCTCTGCTGCATCAAACTCTGCGGCAGCCAGGTCTTCAGCTTTGTCCTTCGATTTGTCGGAAGAACCACATGACGTTGAAAAAAGAAAAAATGATACTAGAACTGATAGTGCTGCTAGTTTGGTAAGGTTATTTTTCATGGTTTGCATAGTGAACGGTTCGCTCGATAGGTAGAATTGGTTATCCAATTTTAACACTTTTTGACCTCTTATTAAAATATCACATTACTTAATGTCTGCCATCGTTTGGCTAAATCTAATTGCAGTCCTAATCTTGTGATTTCTCGTAAAACTTCTTTTCTTATTCCATGGGCATTGCGTTCAACAGCTTAAGGGTTGGTAAAAAATACAGACTGGTGAATTACCGGGAGGTTTTTGACTTTGAACTAATGGAGATAGTGGACAGGCACGAGTTCAGGTTAAAAGATATCCACACGCTGGAAGAATATTTTATGTCGGATCTTCTGCGATTCGGACGGGGCAACGACTTTTCCATTATCGAAAGGTAGTGGCTGCCATTTTTTCCTGTTTAGTGTCGCTTGATGTCTGAGATATGGCCGTTCTGGCAGCCAGAACCTAAATGGGTATTTTTTTGTGATAGCTAAGCCAAACGAAAGGAAACTTGCATGGATAATTTTTCAAAACTCATATACAACGCCGTGAACAAGGCGAAAAATGCTGTAGTAAAAATCGACGTTCAAAAAAAGAAAGACGGGAAGCTACAGTCCGGCGGCTCAGGTTCTGGATTCATCTTCTCATCCGATGGCCTGTTTCTCACCAACAGCCATGTGATCCATGGCGCCGATAAACTCACAGTGACATTGCTGGACGGAACAAAGGAAGAAGGCTTTGTGGTGGGGGAAGATCCGGATGCCGACCTGGCTGTAGGGAAGATTTACGGGGGCAACTTTACGCCTGCCAGTCTTGGCGACTCTTCGAAGCTCAATATCGGGCAGTGGGTTATTGCCATTGGCAACCCATTGGGTTACCAGCATTCTGTAACAGCTGGGGTAGTGAGCGCCTTAGGACGGTCGCTACGCACTCAAAGCGGAAGGCTGATTGATAGCGTGATACAAAGCGATGCAGCCCTCAACCCCGGTAACTCCGGCGGGCCTATGATTGACACCAGCGGCGAGGTGGTTGGGGTAAATACTGCCATCATCGCCCGGGCGCAGGGGCTGAGCTTTTCAATAGATATTAACCTGGCCAAAGACATTGCCGGCCAGCTCATCCGTCATGGCAAGGTGGAAAAGGCATTCCTGGGAGTGTTGATTCAGGAAATTGATTTGCACCCACGATTGATCAATTTCTACAGGCTGGAATCCACCAGAGGCCTGATGGTGACAAAAATTGAAAGGGATTCACCGGCTTTCCGTGCCGACTTGCTCGAAGGCGATATTATTCTCCAGCTCGACGGCGAAGACATCACCTCATCGACAGATCTTTTCAGAAAGCTTTCGCACGAGAAGGTAGACAAGCAAGTGAAACTCACCATTGTGCGAAATTACCGGACGCTGAAAGAGGTGGAAGTAGTGCCTCTGAAGCGATAGCCTATAAATCCACTAAGCGTATCGTCTTGACCTCTATCCTGTCCCACACTTTTCCGGTGGTGTAGGGGTCGGAGGCGATATAAGCATCTACCTCCGCTCGGGTATCGAACCGGAGGTAGAGCGTGGAGCCTATCATTTTGCCTGAAGCATCCAGCATAGCGCCGCCCGCAATCAGGTGGCCGGCTGCCTTCATCTTTTTGGCATTGTCGAGGTGTGCCTGACGTGCGGCCATGCGCCTGTCGATGGCGGCAGCATCGGTGAAATCGTAAGCGTTGATTTGAAAGTCCATTTCGAAAGGTAAGCCCGAAGCATGTAATTGAGCAACTGGTTGCACGTTTTCTTATCAAGTGGCTTGAAAAATGTTAACTTTAAAGCCTGCAAAGCCACCAAATTCCAGCTCATGGTTGTTTTCTCATTCCTGTTTGCATTTTTCACCAACTGGATTTCCTATCCACCGGTTTATGATATAAGCACCATTGACGGGGAGAGAATCCTGTTTATTCAGGAGTTGGAATATATTGAGGACAGCACACGATCGCTGACCTTTGAAGAAGTAAAAGAGCAACGCTTTCATACCAACGCCTCCTTCCAACCCAGAGACTACAATCCCTCATCGGCCTACTGGGTCAAGGTGCGTTTGTACATCCCAAAAGATAATCAGGAACAATGGCTCATTGAGTTTTATGACCAAACCATTGATAACCTGAGGGCTTATGTCCCCACAGTGGAAGGTGATTATCGCTTGCTGCAGTTCGGCGATCAGTTTCCTTTTGAGCAGAAAACGTTTGAGCACAAAAACTTTGAAGTGCTTATTAATGACCGGCTTGAAGGAGTGCAAACCTTTTACTTCAGGATAGAGTCACACGCTTATGTTGATATACGCATAGTGCTTAGCACCATCAACCAGTTTGTGCACTACGCCCTCAATGAGTACTTCCTGTATGGAATTTTCTATGGAATGATCCTGATGATCATTCTGTACAACATCCTCATTTACATTGCCATTCGTGAAATCAAGAACCTCTATTATACCTTCTACATCCTGAGTGTTGGGGTGTTTGCCATGTGTGTGGATGGCATTGCCTACCAGTACCTGTGGCCTAACTGGCCCGAATGGAACCAGGTGGCCCATGGGGTGGCCCTTTTCTCAGTTATTTTCTGGTCTATTCTGTTTTCAAGGAAGTTTCTCAACGTTACGGCCAGGGCACCTAAGCTGACCAAAATTATTGATGCTGTCCTTATCCTGAGAAGCTTGTGGTTCTTGTTTGCGCTGGTGTTTGATCACGAGCTTTTTCAGCTTCGAAATATTGAGATCATACCGCTGTCTATTATTTTCTACGCAAGCATATACGTGTGGGCCAGGGGCTACAAGCCGGCCAGGTTCTTCGTGGTGGCTTACGGGTTTCTTTTCTTAGGCTTCCTTGTCAAAGCCATGGTGATGCTGTCTGTTATCCCCATCAGCATTCCGTCGTACTACAGCCTGCATGTTTCGTTCGTTGTAGAAATGCTTTTTTTGTCTTTTGCACTCAGCGATAGGGTGAGGATTTTGAAAAGCATGAGAGACAGGGCATTGTTCAGGATCATTAAGCAGCATGAGGAAAATATGAGCCTGAAAGACAAGGTCAACAAGGAGTTGGAGCAGCGGATAAGGTTGAGGACCATTGAGATGGAAGACAAAAACAACCTGTTGAGGGAGGTGAATGAGAAGCTGACTGCTCAAACCAAGGAAATTTCGCAAATCAACTCTATTCTGGATCTTGATAACTGGAAACTGAAAAACAACATCAAGGAGATATTGCAGAACAGGCTTGTCAACAAAAACCTTACCCTGGAAGAGTTTAATGGTATATTCCCCGACAAATTGAGTTGCTACAGGTTCCTGGAAAGGATCAAGTGGGAGGAGTCGTTCAAATGCAACAAGTGCAATAATGACAAGTACATCACCGGCAAGGATCATTTTTCCAGACGCTGCAGCAGATGTGGCTATATTGAGTCTGTCACCAGTAACACCATTTTTCATGGCATCCGTTTTCCTATCGAGAAGGCCTTTTACATTCTGTACGTAACCAATAACCAAAGCGAGCGATTCACCCTGGATCAGCTTTCAGAAATGCTGGACCTGCGGCGCAATACTATATGGAGTTTTAAGAAGAAAATTGAGGAACTATTGAGTACTGTCGACAAGCCAGAGAAAGACTATTTGAGAAACTTTTTTATGGTGCATTCCAATTAAAACAAGCGAATTGATGAAGTTTGTTACCGAAACGTGATACGGAATCGTTTTCGGTGTCAGTAAATGCGCTATACGTCATTTTTTAATGATATTGAAGCGATACAAATAAGGTGATAATACCTTATTATAGAGCAGTCTTCCAACTTCTTTTCCCCTCACAAATTAAAAAGTGATTGCGGATGCTAGTATCTTTTCACTATCGTTCAAAAGCAACATTAAATATCTACTTATAAACTGCAAATGAAACACACCTTACGATTAGCATCTGTAGTGCTTTTCATCGTTATGTCGATGGGTAACCAGGCAACTGCTGTGGCCCAGGGCAGCGTTGTCAAAGGCAAAGTCACTTCACAGGATGATGGGGAGGGGCTGCCAGGAGTGAGCATACAGGTGGAAGGAACCAGCCGGGGGACTGTAACAGATTTTGAAGGTACCTATTCGCTAGAACTCCAGAGTGGAGATAATAGATTGATCTATTCTTTTATCGGATACAAAACCGTGACGGTGGATGTTGGCAGCCGGTCGGTAATTGATCTGGTGATGGAGCCTGACATAGAGCAACTGGAGGAGATTGTGGTGGTGGGCTATGGTGTGCAGCGCAAAAGCGATGTTACGGGAGCCGTAGCTTCTGTTCGTGGCGGCGACCTTACTAAGATCCCTGCTGCGAATCCTATGCAAGCGCTTCAGGGCAAAGTGGCCGGTGTGCAGGTAAGCAGCGGCTCGGGCCAGCCTGGTGCGGCACCGGTTGTTCGAATAAGGGGCGTTGGCACGTTCAACGACTCCTCGCCTATATATGTAGTAGATGGTGTCATTCTCAGCGACATCTCATTCCTCAACTCTTCTGATATTCAATCAATGGAAGTGCTGAAGGATGCCTCGGCAACTGCTATTTATGGTTCCAGAGGTGCTAATGGTGTTGTGATTATCACCACTAAGCAAGGTAAGATAGGCGACGAGCAGACTACATTTAGCGTCAATACTGAATACAGCGTTCAGAAGCTTTCCAGGAAGATAGACCTTCTGAATGGCAAAGAGTTTGCCACCGTGGTGAATGACATTAACCCGGGCTCCTACAACAATGTGGATGCCGTGCCCAACACCGATTGGCAGGATCTTATTTTTGATGTGGCACCTATACAGAACCACCAGGTGTCGGCTACCGGAGCCACGAAGAAGACGCAATACTACGTGGGCCTCGGCTACTTCAACCAGCAGGGCATTATCGACAAGTCGAAGTATGAGCGACTTACGTTGAAGCTGAATAATACGTATAAGTTTTCCGACAATGTGCGGCTGGGTAACAATATTACTATCGCTCCCTACTCGCAGCAGGTAGCGCCAGGCGTTGTGTACCAGGTGTACCGGGCGCAGCCTGTCGCCGTTCCACGATATGACGACGGCAGCTTTGGCGTGGTGCCCAATGTGGGCAACCCGCTCGCCGATCTGGAGAATTCCAACAACTTCAACAAAGGCTTGCGAACTGTGGGCAATGTGTTTACCGACATCAAGCTGTTCAAGGATTTTACCTTCCGGTCGAGCTTTGGGGTAGACATGGCCTACAACAAAAACAAGAGCTTTACGCCTGCCTACACGGTTTACAATGCTGACGGCACTGCCTCGCAGCAGCAGAATTTGTACAGCGACCTGAGCAAAGAGAATAGAGAGAACTTTACCTGGTTGTGGGAAAATACCCTGACCTACAACAAAGAGTTCGGCAAACACCGGGTAGAGGGACTTGCTGGTTTCACCAGCCAGAAAACTACTTCCGAATACCTGAGCATCAGGGGTGAAAACATCCTCAGAGACGGACAGGACTTCTGGTACCTCAGGCCCAGCTATATTGTGGACGAAAGCAATAACATCAACACACTGAACAGCATTGCCAATGGCGTAGACGCCGGGCAGTACTACTCAATGGCTTCTGTTCTTTTCCGTGTCAACTACACCTACGACGAGCGCTTCCTGTTTACCGGCACGTTCAGACGAGATGGTTCTTCGAAGTTTACTGATAGCAACAAGTATGCTAGCTTCCCGTCGCTGGCACTAGGCTGGAATGTGATCAATGAAAGCTTCATGCAAAACATCACCGCTTTAACCAACCTGAAGGTGAGGGCCAGCTGGGGCGCTATCGGAAACGAAAAAATACGGTACAACCGCCAGTTTTCTTTGGTGCAGAATGAACTGAATCCAGTGTTTGGTGTGGAAGAGGCCCTGAACCCGGGTGCAAGCTACGGCGTAACCGGCAACCCCGACCTGAAATGGGAAACTACGTATCAAACTGACCTGGGCCTTGAATTTGGCCTGCTTAACCAGCGGTTAACGGGTGAACTTGACTACTACCGGAGGGAGACACAGGATATTTTGGTGGACCTGCTTACTCCCGGGCACTTGGGCAACGGGCAGGGGCAAAGAGTCACTTACAATGCAGGTTCCGTTTTGAACAGCGGCTTCGAGTTTAACTTAGGCTGGTCCGACGAAATTCAGGGAGTAAAGTACCGTATTGGTGCCCTGGGGTCTACTGTGCACAACGAAGTGCTAAGCGTAGGCGGTAATAGCGGTGTCGACTCTACGCTGGTAGGTGGTTACCTTGGCGACGGCCGTCCGGTGACATTGAGCAGGGAGGGGCTACCTATCGGCGCTTTCTATGGCTATCAGATTGACGGTGTTTTCCAAAACCAGGCTGAGTTGGATGCCTACCCGCACGATTCTCAGGCCCGGCCGGGAGACCTCATCATAAGGGACGTGAACGGAGACGGTAAAATTAGCCTCGGCGACCGCACCTACATGGGCTCACCCATCCCCACATTCATTTACGGGTTTAGCCTGGAGGCTTCCTACAAGGGGTTTGATATCAATGTCGATTTTCAGGGGCAAATGGGCAACAAAATCTTCAATGGTAAAGAAGTGGTAAGGCCTGATCCTTACAATTTTGAAAGGCATGTGATTAACCGCTGGACGGGAGAAGGCACAAGCACCTCTGAACCCCGAGCGAGCTTTGGAGGAATCAACTTCGCACCGTCTACCAGATTCATTCAGGACGGCTCCTTCCTTCGCTTTCGTAACATGACCGTTGGCTACACTATCCCTGAAGCAGCGCTTGAGCGGATCAACATGAACCAGGTAAGGGTGTATGTGCGAGGCACCAACTTATTCACTGCTACCAAATTCACAGGCTATTCGCCAGAGTTCGGTAGTGAAGATGTGTTGAGCAGCAACATCGACAGAGGAGCTTACCCTGTGTCGGCCATTTATTCAGCCGGTTTAAACATTTCCTTTTAATGAGTTACAAAATGAATTTTCCACAACATATACGCCAAATAGTAAAAAAAGGAGCATTGGTGCTGCTTGTACTGGTTCTTTTTGCTTGTCAGGACTTTCTTGATATTAGTCCCCAGGGTGACCTCACGCAGGCGTCTTTTCCACAGTCGGCCGCTGATGCACTGCTGGCTACCAATGCCGCCTACAGCACCCTTCGCAACTGGTCCTATCATTCGGGTGGCTATCCAATACTGGATATCATGTCGGACGATGCCCGCAAAGGCAGCAATCCCAACGATCAGCTCCCAACGCTCGGCCCTTTCGATACTTTTACTTTTAACACCACAGCCGATGGCCTGGATCGCTGGTGGGCTGCGCTTTACGAAGGAGTGAAAAGAGCCAACGTCGTCATTGAAAAAGTACCTGAAATAGCGATGGAGCAGGCGAAAATTGATTTATACGTGGCTGAAGCCCGTTTTCTGCGTGGGCTGTTCTACTTCGACCTTGTGCGTGCCTGGGGTGGTGTGCCTCTCATTACAACGCTAACCCCTCCTTTAAGGGCTGCACGGGCGAGCAAGGCGGATGTTTATTCTCTGATAGAAGGTGATCTTTCTTTTGCTGCGGGTATTCTGCCTGAGAAAAGTGAAGTAGCCACCGAAGACCTCGGCAGGGCAACCAAAGGTGCCGCCAAGGCGCTGTTGGCCAGGGTTTACTTGTTTCAGGGCGATTTCGTTAAGGCTGAATCCTATGCACTTGAGGTAATCAACTCTGGCCAATATGACCTGGAACCTGATTTTAACGATGCCTTTGGCGAAGCCGGAGAACATGGCGTGGAATCAGTCTTCGAAATTGGTGCCCGCCGCAATGAGGGAACCAACAACGGCGGTAACCAATACTCCAACGTGCAGGGCATCAGAGGATCTCCCAACAGAGGCTGGGGATTCAATCGCCCCTCCATAGACCTGATGAACTCTTTCGAAAACAACGACCCACGCATGGACGCAACCATCATTTTCCTGGGTGATGTGCTGGGTGGCGTGGTAACGATCGGCGATGGCACCACACCCGACGAAACCCGTGATGCTAATGGAAACCTGATTGAGATAGAAACCTATAATCAAAAAGTGTGGACCGAGGGCAGCAACACCATCACCTCATGGGGGCACAACCGACGCATTGTGCGGTATGCTGATGTGCTGCTCATGGCTGCTGAAGCGCTGAACGAAAACAACAAGTCGGCACAAGCATTAACCTATCTGAACATGGTAAGAGCCCGGGCCAGGGGAGGCAATGCCTCTATTTTACCCGACATTACCGTTACAGACAAGAATCAACTCAGGGAGCTCATTATCGAAGAAAGAAGACATGAGCTGGCCATGGAAGGGCATCGGTTTTGGGACCTGGTAAGAACGGGCAAGGCACCTGAAGTGCTTGGTCCCCTGGGTTTTGTGGCTGGAAAACACGAGCTGCTCCCTATTCCTCAAACCGAAGTAGACCTGTCGGAAGGAACACTGGGGCAGAACCCCGAATACTAAAGAATTTAAATTTTAAACCTCAATAATTATTAACTACATCATTATGAAGAAGGCAAAATTAATTTTCAACTCGCTGTGGGCACTGGCTATGGTGGCTACGGTTTCTTTTCTGATAAGCTGCGGAGGCGATGAAGAAGCGGCTGTTGAGCTCACAATAGTGAGTCTGAACGCTGGAGATGATGACCTGAATGGTGCCACGAGCCCGGATGGTGTATCTGTATCCTCAGTAATTTCAGGCATTTTCTCAACAGACCTTGACCCTGCATCTGCTGCGTCAAATATAACTTTGGTTAATGACTTCGACGATAGTGAAGTGGATATCAATGTTGTGGCCAGTGGAAGAGCTTTAACAATCACCCCAGCAGAGCCCCTTTTTGGTGGCTCGCTCTATGTTTTGACACTGAAGGCTGGCCTAAGTTCGACCAAAGGAAAAACTTTAGGAGCAGACATCACAAGAACCTTCACCACTGTAGGGTCTTTTACCCCCCAAAATGTAATTGCCCACTGGACATTTGAAGACAATGCTGATGATCAGGTGGGTGACTTTGACGCTGATGCTGAAATTGCTATCACTTACACTGATTCAAGGAATGCGGCGGCAGGTAAGGCGGCTACGTTTGATGGCGACGTAAGTATCATTGAAGTACCTGGCGCAGCGGAGCTGATGAACAGAGCGGATTTTACCCTAAGCTATTGGGCGAAAACCAACTCTGAGGGACACGTCAATGAAACTGGAGATCCAACTGGACATTTCGTGATGGGCTTGGGTGCATTTCACGGGTTTCAGACAGAAATAACTGGTAGCTATCGTGACTTTAAAGTCGCTTCTACGATGGAATATGGTGATGGAACCACAGGGACTGGTGGAGATCTTGTGTGGAACGGTGATGGTAAAACAAAGGATAATGAAGGTTGGAAAGGAACGGTATTTAGCAAAGCTGATGGAGATTTGACTGCTTCTTTGAAAGATAAATGGGTTCATGTAACCTTTGTTTTTAGCGGAACTGAGAAGTATCGGGAACTTTATATTAATGGGGACTTAAAGAAGAGGCAGGAATTTGAGTTGTGGGGTTCAGAATACAAGGAACCGACGGCAGTGGGCCTCAAATTTGATAATAGTGCTGAAGTTGAAAATGTTTTGGCTTTTGGCTTTGTGCAATCAAGAGGCGGAACGCTCTGGAGCAATGAGCCTTGGGGCAACTACAATTTACCAACATCGCAGCACTTCAAAGGAAAGCTTGATGATGTAAGGATCTTCTCTGTAGCTGTTACTGCTGAAGAAATCAAGAAAATGTACGATTCAGAAAAGCCTTAGTAGTTAGATTGAATTGGTTTAGTAAATGAGGGTTCCTGTTTAGGAACCCTCTCATTTTCCCCAAAATTTTGATGCACAATAAACTTACTCCCTTCTTTTTAGTACTCAGTTTACTCCTGACTTCCTGCGGAGGGGAGGACGATGATGGAACGACTCCCGATCTTGTCTTGCAGCTCTCCAAAGGTAATATTGGTACGTACTCGTTGAACCTGAACAATTCGGACGAAAACATCGATGCCCCAATTGATAAACCCCTGGTTTTTACATTCACCTCTCCCCTGGAACAGTCCACCGTGGCGTCGTCAGTGGAGCTCAAAGACAGTGAGGGCGTAGTCGTCACCCTCGATTTTTCCTTCCTCGATGACGACAAAACTTTTTCTGCCTCCACCGAAAATGGCCTCGAGGGCAATGAAAACTATACCCTGGAGATAAAAAACACGCTAAGAGGAACCAGCAATGAAAAATTTGGCGGGCTAACCGTTTCATTCCAAACCGTTCCTAAAGAAATTAACGTCACCCAGCTACTCATCGATGGAGTGGACTACTTCTCAGCAGAGCGGATCGTTGATATCGGCTTAACGCCCTCTTTTGAAATTACCTTCTCTTCTCCGGTAGATGCGTCCACGATCACAGATGCCAACGTCCGCATTTTTTCTTCCAGCGGATTATTGTCCTCCGCCATCACGCTTTCTGAAGATAAAACTACCTTAACCATTGTGCCCTCCACTGCTTTGAAAGGTCTTCAGAAAACCCAGATTTGGCTCTACGAAACCATAAAAGGCGAGGAGGGGGAAATATTCAATTTTTTCAAAAAAGACTTTTACACCACCTACGACCCCACTCCGGTGTTTCCGGAAATAAGCGACGAAGCGCTGCTTACTCTGGTCCAGCAGAAGACGTTCAGGTACTTCTACGACGATGCCCACCCGGCCAGTGGCATGGCCCGGGAAAGAAACTCATCTGGCAGCACAGTTACTACTGGCGGCACTGGGTTTGGCCTGATGGCCATTATTGTGGGCATGGAACGGGGTTTTATCACCCGGCAGCAAGGCATCGATCATTTTGCTAAAGTCATCGGCTTTCTTGAAACCGCCGACCGCTTTCACGGGGTTTGGCCCCACTGGCTCAATGGCGACACCGGTGCCGTGCAGCCTTTCAGCGCCAAAGACAACGGCGGCGATCTGGTAGAAACCTCCTTCCTCGTACAGGGGCTGCTCACAGTTCGCCAATACCTCAACGCCGACAATGCTGCCGAAGCTGACCTGATTAGCAGCATCAACACGATGTGGGAGGAAGTAGAGTGGGACTGGCACACCAAGGGTGGAGAGAAGGTGCTCTACTGGCACTGGTCGCCCAACTTCGGATGGGAAATGAACCACCAGATCCGTGGCTACAACGAGGCGCTCATTACCTATTTTCTTGCTGCCGCCTCACCAACGCATGCCGTAAGTGCCGACGTTTATCATAACGGCTGGGCAGGCAATGGCTCGATCAAAAACGGCCGCAAGTTCTACGACATTGAACTTCCTTTGGGTTACGACTACGGTGGCCCGCTTTTTTTTGCGCACTATTCCTTCCTTGGTTTGGATCCGACTGGATTGAGCGACACTTATGGCGACTATTGGGAGCAGAACGTTGCCCACAGCCGTATCAACCAGGCCTACTGCGTAGCCAACCCCAAAGCCTTTGTGGGATATAGCGAACTTTGCTGGGGCCTCACTGCCAGCGACAACCATAATGGCTACTCGGCCCATGCTCCTACAAACGACCTCGGCGTGATTACACCCACTGCGGCCCTGTCTTCATTCCCCTACACCCCCGTGGAGTCGATGAAGGCACTTAAGTTTTTTTACTACACCTTAGGTGATAAACTGCTGGGCGAAAATGGCTTTTACGACGCTTTCAATATCACTCAGGGCTGGACGGCCAACTCCTACCTGGCCATCGACCAGGGGCCAATCGTTGTGATGATAGAAAATTATAGAACTGGGCTGCTATGGGATCTTTTCATGAGTGCGCCCGAAGTGCAGCCCGGGCTTGATAAACTTGGCTTTACCTCCGAAAGATAAACGACTATGAAGAACAACCTTTCCATTCTTATCGTGCTGGCAGTCTTAGGGCTAAGCGCCTGCTCGCCAAGTAAACCTGCAGCGGATACCGCTACAGATGAGGCTACCATCAGCGACGATTCCCTCATGACGCTGGTTGAATACCGCACTTTCCAGTACTTCTGGGATGGGGCCGAGCCCAACTCTGGCATGGCCAGGGAGCGGTTCCATACCGATGGCAACTACCCTGACAACGACAAGCACATCGTTACCTCCGGCGGCAGCGGCTTTGGGGTGATGGCTATTCTGGTGGGGATCAAAAGGGGCTTCATCACCCGGGAGCAGGGCCTGGAGCGCATGACCAGAATTGTGGGTTTCCTGGAAACTGCCGACCGCTTTCACGGAGCTTGGTCGCACTGGATCAACGGTGAAACGGGCAAGGTAAAGCCCTTTGGTGAGAACGATAACGGGGGCGATCTTGTGGAAACGGCCTACCTGGTGCAGGGGCTTTTGGCAGTGCGTCAATTCTTCAACGAAGGCACCGACGAGGAGCGGGCCCTGGCCAACCGCATCGATACGCTTTGGAAAGAAGTAGAGTGGGACTGGTACCGCAACGGTGACCAGGATGTGCTGTATTGGCACTGGTCGCCCGACAAGGGGTGGAAAATGAACTTCCCGGTCGAAGGGTGGAACGAGTGCCTGATCATGTATGTGCTGGCGGCATCGTCACCCACGCATGGCATCCCGGCCGAGGTGTATCACAATGGCTGGGCCAGAGATGGCGCTATTCTCAACGATTCTACCCATTCTCAATACGGTTACCACCTGAACCTGAAGCATAATTTTGCGCAGCAATATGGTGGCCCACTTTTCTGGGCTCATTATTCATTTGTCGGGCTGGATCCCCGCAATCTCAAAGACAGGTATGCCGACTACTGGCAGGAAAACAGGAACCATACCCTGATCAACCGGCAGTGGTGCATCGAAAATCCGAAGGGGTACAAAGGGTACGGCGAAAACTGCTGGGGCCTTACAGCTAGCTACTCAACAGGATTTTATGCGGCCCACCGGCCCATGGATGAAGACCTCGGGGTTATTACTCCCACGGCGGCGCTTTCCTCATTCCCTTACACGCCCGAAGAAAGCATGAAAGTAATGAAGCACCTTTATTTCGACCTGGGCGACAAGGTGTGGGGGGAGTATGGCTTTTACGATGCTTTCAGCGAACAAAAGGACTGGTATGTGAAGTGGTACCTGGCCATCGACCAGGGCCCCGAAGTGGTAATGATCGAAAATTACAGATCGGGCCTTTTGTGGGACTTGTTCATGTCAGCACCTGAAGTGCAGAGTGGTCTGGACAAACTAGGATTTACTTATTAGTCTGTAACAAAACAAGGAGTCTCTTGCATTAAAACTAATTTATTAGTTTATTGACTAATAAATTAGTTTACTATGCGTCATCATCTTTTATTCTCGCTTCGCAGCCTTTGGAGGTTTCGCTCCACTGCTTTTCTGCAAATCCTTGGTTTTGTAGTTGGCCTGGGTGCCCTGATACCCGTGCTGATGGTATTGTACTACCATATGCGCTTTGATAAGTTTCACGACAAGGCCGAGAGGATTGTCAGGGTAAGCACCAAAGTGAGCCTGCCGGAATCAACCTCGATTTATGCCGCCACTTCCAAGTCGCTGGCGCCGCTGTTGAAAGAGCAAATGGCCGATGTGGAAGAGGTGGTCAGGTACAGGTATTCGACCGTTTCTGTCAGTGCTGACGGCAAAGAGCTCGGCCAAACTCTGACGCTTTTTGCCGATCCGGGTTTTTTTGAAGCGTTTTCATCTGAGGTGCTAAGCGGCAACCTGGCTGATGCTATGAGAACACCGGATGGGCTTGTCATCAGTGAGACGACTGCCGAAAGATTTTTTGGTAACGACGACCCAATTGGAAAAACAGTTGCCCTGGAAGCTCCGGCAGGTAGTTTTTCGGGACAGGTAAAAGCTGTGATTAAGGATTATCCTGAGAATGTTTCATTTAGTTTTGACATAGTAGCTCCATATTCGCATGTCGAAAATGCCATGAGAGATAACCTTGGAGCCCTCGTGCCCGGCCATTTCACCTATCTCCTTCTAAGAGACAAGGCAGATCAGATGAAGCTTGAGACAGAATTTACCCGGATAACCAAAGAACACTTTCCTGAAGGCATGAGAGATGTGTTGAGCCTGCTTCCTGTGGCGCTCACAGAGGTTCATTATGCCAATGGGAACCAGTTCGACTCTGGAAGAAAAGGGAGCAAGCTCAACGACCTGGCCCTGGGCGTGCTGGCTGCCTTTCTATTGCTGGTGAGCATTGCCAACTATGTGAACCTGGCCACAGCCTTGCTGATGAGGCGATCCAAAGAGCTGGCCATTCGCAAAATCATGGGGGAGCCTGTTGGTCAGCAGTATGGTCAGCTGCTTGTAGAATCTGTTTGCATGCTGTCGCTGGTCATCCTTTTGATCAATATCCTCACGTTCTTTCTGGTGCCTGAAATTGAAGCCATGCTCAACATCACTTTGAGAACCGGACTCTTCACAGGCGTCAGCTACTACCTGTTCACTTTCTTTTTTGGTCTCGCCGTGGCAGGTGTTTCGAGCATTGTTCCGTTTTGGCTAGTGTCCAGCACAATTTCTGTCACCAACCTGAAGGGAGCAGCAGCTGGTCGCTCAAAATTGAGTCTTCGTTATGGTCTCCTGGGGCTTCAACTGATCGTTTCTGTACTTTTTGCAGTGATTGCCCTTGGCATGGATGAACAATTGCGTTTCATCAAAAATAAAGACCTTGGTTTCGACAAAGAACAGGTGGTAACGATGAGCATCACCGATCCTCAGGTAAATGCGAAGGCCGACGCCATCAAGCAGGCTTTTCTGCAGCAGTCGTATGTTAGCGCAGCTTCTATATCGCTCACTCCCATTACCGGCGACCATGTGCGGGCGCAGTTCAGGCTTGGAGCAGATAGCACCGGAGCCACCCCTATGATGAATGCCAACTATGTTGATGTGGATTTTGACGAGGTGTATGAGGTAAAGCTCGTGGCCGGGCGGTTTTTCTCCAAAGAGTTCGCCTCTGACATCGGCCGGGCGTTTGTGCTCAACAAAAAAGCCGTTGAGGCGTTCGGTTTTCAGTCTCCCCAGGCTGCCGTTGGCCAAACACTCTCCAAAGTGCTTGCTGACTCTCTGAACACAGGCACCATCATAGGGGTAATGGAAGACTATCACTTTCAGTCGCTTTACCAGGAGCTGGAGCCTATGATTTGGCAAATTGTGCCTGCATCTTCCCGCAACTTGCTTGCCGTGAAGCTGGAAAATGGCGATGTGGAGGAGCAAAAGAAAAAGCTAAGAGCCGTGTTGAGTGACCTTGGTGTTACGCAGGAGATCGAATTCACCTCGCTCACTGACGCCCTCGACATGGCCTACAGAGAAGACGACCGACTCTCTTTTTTCATCCGTGTCTCAGCTGGTGTCATTGTGCTTATTGCTTTGCTGGGAGTTTTTGGGCTGGCAGCGTTTATTTTGGAAACAAGGAGGAAGGAAATGGGTATCCGAAAGCTACTCGGGGCAGATTTGTGGCACATCATGGCCCAAATGGGGCGTCCGTTTGCCGGGGTATTGGCCGTTGGCCTTATGGTGGGTGCCCCTGTTTCGTATTATTTTTTGGGCAACTGGCTCAACTCATTTGCCTTTCATGTAAGCGCCTCCTGGTGGTATGTGCCAGCAGCTACGATATTGATCGGTGCACTTATGGCAACATCAGTATATCGGCAGGTAAACAAAGCCGCAGCTACCAATCCGGCGGAAGTGCTGCGGGAAGAATAAAAGCGCTTAGTTGTCGTTGAACTGCGCCTTGATGGAATTCAACGCTTTGGTGAGGGAGTCTACCTGAGGCGGGAACTCGTTCCAGACAAAAGAGATGGAATTTTCAATGCCCCCCGATTTGATGCCCAGCCAGTAGTCGCAACCATCGTAGCAGCGGGCGCAGGATTCCAGCTCCAGCACAGCGAATTCCTGTAGAGGCACGAGCCCGATCAGGTTTTCCCAGCCCTTTTGGGTAAACGCCTGTTCAATGATTTCTGTTTTTGGATCGCCAGCTCCCCAGGTGGTTCTCTTGTAGATGAGCTTATTGGGTGTTACAGCCAGGGAGTCCAAACATACGCCCGCACAAAGCCCACACGAAATGCCTGTTTTAATGTACTCACTTTCCGACTTTAGCTTCACGGAAAGAAGTTCTTCGTCCTCACTACCGCAGGCTCCCAGAATAATAGCAGCTGTAACAAAAAGCAGAATGGCTCTCATAAGTTTGACTGTTTGGATAGAAGACCCCCGAACACCAGAGAAAGTTGTAACTCAGTGGTTGGGCTTTTTCCCAGAAACCAAATACATCAGCGCTCCGCCTGCAGAATGGAAGTCGTTGTTTTTGAGGGCTTCAAAGATCCTTTCTGAGTGGCCTTCGTATTTTTGATGGTACTCGTCGTAAAAGGACAGGTATTTATCACCGAACGCCTCAAAGTAAAAGAGATCCGAATTGTTCATGGCGTCGCCGGCGTTGCCTTTTTTCCAATGCTTGGTAGTGGCCATCTGCTCCTGCGTGTCGTAGGGCGGCACCATCACAATGGCTTTGTCGGACAAGCGAACGTCTATCTTTTCAAAGCCCTGCTTCGACAGCGTGCCGGGCAGCAGGTCACCAAGGGAGTTGTCGCCAAAGCCCAGTCTTTTCTTTCCCTGCTCCACAATCAGGGCGTACTTCACATGGTCAACCATCTCGTCGATAGAGGTGTTTTCCGACTCGGAAGTTCTCAGCAGGCTTTGAATTCTGTTGTTAGGCTCCACGCACAGAATCGTGCCTCCGGGCTTCAATACCCGCTTCATTTCCTCTACCGCTTTTGTGGGGTTGCCAACGTGGATCAGCACCGTTTGGCAGGTGACAATATCAAAGGACGCATCCTCAAACGGAAGGTTCATGGCATCGCCCTGATAGAGTTCGAACCAGGCGGCCTGGTCTTTAAAAAACCGCTTGAGCTCCGCCGATCCTTTTGCCCAGGTTGGGTCTTTGTCCACTCCCACCACATAGGCAGGCTTGCCGAGGTAAGGGGTAAGAATCTTGCTCCAGTGGCACTGGCCACAGCCCACATCAAGCATGGAGGTGTGTTTGCTCAGCTTGATTCTCTTGGCCATCAAATCGATAAAGCCCTTGTTCCACCAGAAATTCCGGTAGTCTGCAAATTGGTTTTCTGAATGAGGAGTTTTAATCGAGGACTCAGGCATTTTCAACGATAATCTTTAAAGACTGATAACTATTAAACAAGATGGCAGACCAACCTTGCCAGACTTTCTTAACAACAGACAATAAAAAAAGTGGTTCATTGTCTGAACCACTTTGTTAATTTCTTTAGGCGATTAATAGTTCTCAGTAATCAGAGTCACGGTTGCCACGGCCATAGCCGCCTCCGCCACCACCACGGTTGAAGCCTCCGCCACCACCGCCACCACGGTTGTAGCCTCCGCCTCCGCCACCACCACGATTGAATCCGCCGCCACCGCCGCTTCTTCTTTCGCCTTCTGGTTTCGGCTCTGACTTATTCACCACTATAGCTCTTCCTTTTACTTCGGCGCCATTTAATTCTTTGATCGCTTTCTGAGCAGCCTCATCATCCGGCATCTCAACAAAACCAAACCCTTTGCTTCTACCCGTGAATTTGTCTGTGATAATCTTTACAGAAGAAACCTCACCGTAGTCTTCGAAATAACCTTTTAATTCAGCCTCTTCAATACTGTAAGGGAGACTGCCAACGAAAATATTCATGCCTTATTAGTTAAATAAATTTTTATAAATGTAGCGGATTTAAAACGAAATACTAGTTTTTTGAAAACTTAATCTAAGTGCATGTATTTTGAAAAAATTCACTTAGAGGAAAATAGGCTACAAAATCAACAATATGTTACGGCCTTGTTGCCACCGGCAGGAGTTGATTCACCTTAGCTTTAAGGTCTCCCAAAAACCGGAAATCAGGGGTTTTTCAGGCTTCCTTTAGTTTTTTTAAAGCAACGGCATTCATGCAATACCTCAGGCCTGAAGGGGCAGGGCCGTCAGGAAACACATGGCCGAGGTGAGCGTCGCAGGTGTTGCAAACAGTTTCGATGCGGTACATCCCGTGGCTCTTATCGGCGATATAGGCGATGCTGTTTTCTTTCACAGGCTGAGTAAAAGACGGCCAGCCCGTGCCCGACTCAAACTTCTCAGCCGCATCGAACAGCAACCTGCCGCAGCAAACGCAGCCGTATTGGCCCGGCTCAAAAAGGCTGCACATGTCGGAGCTAAATGCCCGCTCTGTTCCTTTCAGCCGTGTTACCTGGTATTCCTCAGGGGTAAGCTTTGCCTTCCATTCGGCTTCGGTTAGTGTTACTTTTCTGTCAGGTGTGGGGTTGCCATTTTTGGCAAAACTTGTTATGTCTGTCCACTTGAGCATATGAGGGTTCTTTTTTGATGGCAAGTTAACAGTAATCGCACAGGAATAGTTTTCGAAATTCAAGGTATGGAATATGGTATCCGTAAAACCGAAAAAGTAAATTGCCTTCGAATGTCCAGATTGATGCCCATTTTTTTGATTTTTCTACAGTCGTGTACTACCCTGCAGTATTCCAATGCAGTGGTTGCTGATAGTCAGAATCTGATTGTAACGCCTTTTGTTTCTCTAAGCTGTGAATCATGCAAAGGATCAGACGGGTCGGAAATCTCAGGATGGGAACTATTTAGCAGGGACGATTCTCTTTTTATCGAATCCGGTCATGCGTTGCTCGCCCACTACACTGGGGCCCTTGTAGAAATTGAAGGAGATACGGTGGTTTCAATTGCAGCCCTTAATGAAGCGATGAACCCTTCGGACGACGCAACCTACGTAAGCATGCGTTATTTGATCGATTCAACAAAAAAGGTTGACTATTATGTTGACTATAAATATTTGGTGCTTCATTCTAGTTACATTAAATACACCTTTCCTTTTGAGAATCAACCAATTTCAGCTGCCGATGAGCCTGTTTGTTTGCGATGGGAAAGTCCAAACCCGGAAATGAAGTCAATTTCTTATAAGCTAAGGGTTATGGATATCTTTGATTCCCTGCTTTTGGAAAAGGTTGTCCTGGGAAATGAGACGCAGTTGCCTGAGGCCGAGACTGGCAAGAAGCGATCGTCGGAATTGCTGGTCATCGAGTTGTGGGAATTTGGCGATAAGGAAAAATCAGCCACACCTTTAGGTATAAAATTTAAAGATCATGGAGGGCTGCGTAGCCCATGCACAGCAGTTGCGCCGATAGACCATCTGAAGCTTGCTGTGGGTTATGAAAGACACAGACTGATGGAGCAGGCAAGCGAGCATTACCATTTGGCTGCGCAGCCAGGAGGCAGAAAAGTGTATTTCGATATTTTGGAGACTTTTTTGGTCAGAAGTAAATCTCAGTTATAAAAAAATCTTGCTTCAATCCCAAGGGCTGTCCCCTGACAGCCCTTCTCCGAGCGCTTTCAGGAGACAGGCCCAGGCTGCTAACTCGAGAATCTTACCCTTCTTTCTCTTTTTCTCTGGCAAAGCATATACCCAAACTTGTATATTTACTTTTGAACCGTTGTCTGAAACGCTAAACAAAAATTTCCCTGGTTATGAAAAAGACCCTTGCCTTTGTAGTAATAGTAGCACTTTCAATCACCTGCGCACTGGCGCAAAGCTGGCAAAAAGTGACACCCGCCAATGAGTGTACCAACCGCCACGAGAACTCACTCACCGCCATTGGCAACAAGCTGGTGCTGGTAGGAGGCAGGGGCGTGAAGCCCGTGGAGTCTTTTGATATAAAAACCAACACGTGGACAAAACATGTGGAGACGCCCCTGGAGATGAGCCATTTTCAGGCCATCAACTACAAAGGCGAAATGTGGGTAATAGGAGCGTTTACAGGCGGCTACCCACACGAGGTGCCCATTCCCGATGTGTATATTTTTAACATCGAAAAGAATGAATGGCGCAAAGGTCCGTCGATCCCCGAAGACCGTCGCCGGGGTGCAGCGGGGGCTTTCGTGTACAAAAACAAGATTTACATTATTTGCGGAGAAACAGATGGCCACTGGGACGGCACCAACGCCTGGTTTGATGAGTATGACCCAAAGACCGACAGATGGAGGAGGCTGGCCGATGCGCCTCATATCCGTGACCATGTGGGTGCGTCTGTGGTAGGCGACAAGCTCTACCTGGCCGGGGGCCGTCGTTCGACAGCTAAAATCCAGCAGGTGCTGAACCTCACGGAACCAGCAGTGGATGTGTATGACTTTAAAACAGGCCAGTGGTCGACGTTGAGTGAGGCGCAGAACCTGCCGACAAAAAGGGCAGGTGCTTCTTCGGTGGTGTTGGGAAAAAAGGTATTGATCATGGGTGGCGAAAGCGATGCCCAGGAAGAGTCGCATGCAAACGTGGAGGCTTTCAACACGCAAACCATGCAGTGGGAGATCCTGCCGATGCTCAACAAGGGTCGCCATGGCACTGGCGCTGTGAACGTAAAAGGCAAGGTCTACACCGTGGCCGGCTCCGGCAACCGTGGAGGTGGGCCCGAGCTGAATAGTATTGAGGTTTTTGAGTAGAAAGATTAAAGAGGTTACTCTAGCCTCAGAGAAAGTGGTAACCTCTTTAATCTTTAAGAACGATTGGTTACTGACTAAAGAGGTTACAACTGCAGGGACGTAGAGAGTAACCTCTTTAGTTCCAGCCGTTACAATTAAAGAGGTTACTCTGCCCCAGAGAAAATCGTAACCTCTTTAATCTTTAAGAACGATTTGTTACTGACTAAAGAGGTTACATCGGCAGGGGAGGAGAGAGTAACCTCTTTAGTTCCAGCCGTTACAATTAAAGAGGTTACTCTGCCCCAGAGAAAGTGTAACCTCTTTAATCTTTAAGAACGATTTGTTACTGACTAAAGAGGTTACAACTGCAGGGACGTAGAGAGTAACCTCTTTAGTTCCAGCCGTTACAATTAAAGAGGTTACTCTGCCCCA
>NZ_CAXBCJ010000032.1:0-42035 GCF_963974565.1 uncultured Imperialibacter sp.
GCCTTTGTGGCTAATTAAGGCCGCAAAGTTGGTTTCAGCAGGAAAGTGCCTGCCGAACCGGTGAAGATCTTGTTGTTCTTTTTTATTGAATTATACATCACGCAAGGGGCAAGTTTGCTGGAGCAAACTGCAAAGTTGTTATGTGCTATGCTTCGAGCCTTTGTGCCTTTGTGGCTAATTAAGGCCGCAAAGTTGGTTTCAGCAGGAAAGTGCCTGCCAGATCGGTGAAGATATCGGACAGCGGTTTTTCTTTGCGACTTGGCGTCTTTGCCTGATATTTAGAAAGAGAAAAATAAGAGAGTGGCTAATCAGCCCTACTGAACGGAAACAGGTTTTATGATGTTGACTCTGCCTCCTCGGCTTACGTGACATGTGTCACAAAATTCCTTTAGAAGAACTAGTACTTTTGTAGAAAATTAAAACAAGCAACCATGGCAACTGTCAAATTGACTACACAACAATTCAAAGACGATGTTTTCGACTATACCACCGAAAAAGAGTGGAAATTCAAGGGTGAAAAGCCCGCTATTATCGACTTCTACGCCGATTGGTGCGGGCCCTGCAAAATGGTAGCACCGGTGCTTGAAGAACTTTCTAATGAGCACCCTGAAGTGACCATTTACAAAGTTGATACGGAGGTAGAGCAGGAACTGGCGGCTGTTTTCCAAATACGAAGCATTCCCAGCATGCTCTTTATACCCATGACAAAACAGCCTATGATGCAGGCTGGTGCTTTACCCAAGCATACATTGAAAGAGGTCATCGAAAAAGAGTTGGTGGCTTCGGTGTAGGCTCCTTTCGAATGGCCCTTTATAAAGAAAAACTGCACAGGATCGCTGTGCAGTTTTTTGTCCAAATGTTCTTGGCTGAACAACTATTGCTTTACCTCATTTTTAGCTCCATGTCCTGTCGTGGGAACGCTTTGCATCCCATTCCCTGGTGGGAGCAAAGTAAGAGGTGTCACGGGCATCAAGGTGCTGTTTTACCACGTCATCCACCAGTTCAATCCCCAGTCCGGGTGCGCTGAGCGGCACAGGGGCAAAGCCTTTGTCAATCAGCTTTCGTCCGTCCGTCGTTTTTACCATACTTTCCCACCATGGCAGATCGACAGAATGGTGCTCCAATGCCAGGAAGTTTTCGGTGGCGGCAGCGCAATGTACATTTGCCATAAAAGAAACTGGTGTACCGGCCTGATGCATGGCCATGGCGATGCCTTTTTCTTCAGCATAATCACCAATACGTTTCGTCTCCAGCAGGCCGCCTGAAGAGGCTAGGTCGGGGTGGATGATGTCCACGGCATGGACGTCGATAAGTGGCTTGCAATTTTCCAGCAGATAGATGTCTTCACCTGTAGTAGTTGGTGTTTCCAATGCATCGGTAATTGTTTTGTGCTGCTCAGTATATTGCCAGGGCACCATGTCTTCAAGCCAGGCCAGGCGGTATTTTTCCAGCGATTTGCCCAGCCGAATCATATTGTTGAGGTCGAAATGGCCATAGTGATCGGTAGACATGGGAATTTCGTCTCCCACCACGGCACGAACATCTGCCACCCGTTGGGCCAGAATTTCAAATCCCTTTTCCGTCACCTGGATGCCGGTAAATGGGTGTCTGGCATTTGCGTACGACATAAAATCGCCTGAAAATTGAGAACCGTTCGACCTCCAAAAAGCCTGGTTGACCAGCGTACCCGGAATATCTCTTAGCACGTTAATTGAAACGTCCATTTTTAGCCAGGTATACCCCTGGTCGACTGTCCGGAACTTTACTTTTTCCTTAAAAACTTCCAAATCCGGCGACTCTGGCGTGTCGGCATAGATACGAACAGTATCCCGGTACCTGCCGCCAAGCAGCTGCCAGGCCGGAACATTGTAGGCTTTGCCGCATAGGTCCCAAAGTGCCATTTCTACTGCACACACACCGCCTGCCTGACGTCCCTGTCCTCCAAACTGCTTGATGATCTTAAATACCCGTTCTACGTTGCACGGGTTTTCTCCCAGTATCCTGCTCTTGAGCATCAAAGCATAGCGGGGGTCTGCCGCATCTCGCACCTCGCCAAGGCCGTAAATACCCTGATTGGTGTCGATGCGGATGATGGCCGTGCCACCCATAACACCTGTTAGGCAATAGCGCATGTCGGTAATTTTGAGGTCGGAGGGAGCAGACGCTTTCTGGACTTTGGAGGTGGTTTGTGCCATGCTGTCCTCAAAGGACAAACTCATCAAACCGGCGAGCGACAAACCTCCCAGAGCAGTTTTCTTTAAAAAGCTGCGCCGGTTGTCGGGAGTTTCTGCGTTATCAATTTCAGCCTGGCGTACAAGTGCAGCTTCTCTCTCCCGCTGCTTATTCTTTTGGATGATTTCCTGTAGTACGTTTTTCATGGGGTTTGTTTTTTATTTGGATGCTCTTTTGGAGCAATTCATTGAGCATTAGATACATAACAGTAGCCGGTAGTGTTCTTTGGGAACTTACTCAACTGCATCCGTTCTTGCTGGTTCCAGCAACTATTTTAAAAGATGTGAGAGGTGCTGCTATTTGATTTTTCACCCCAGCTTTGGCATTGATAAACAAGCCAAAATAGCTGGGCTGTAAGAGTTGTTTCCAAACAACCTCTTACAGCCTCGCTATTATTATTTATCCCACCATACTTTGGTCTCAAGATCATCTGCACCCTGAGCAGCAATGGCTGCATTTACTTGCTCGGTGTTCACCGAGATCTCAGAGTTGGGGTAGGTGAGCCGGTTGATAAATACCACTTCCCTGCCGGGAAAAGGATTAGGTGACAAAGTCGGGAAACCGCTCCGCCTGAAATTGGCAAATGCCTCAGGTCCGTTCAAGAAGGAAGCAATCCAATATTGTGTATTGATTTGCTCCAGTTCTGTACCAGCACCCAACGGATTTGCCGCCACGTAATTGTCTCTGTCGGTAGCGGCCACTGCCGAAGCGGCATCAAAAGTGGCCAGTTGATCCATATGCGCTTTTATGCCTGCTTCATAGTACTGAGCGGCCGTGCCCGACGTAATCCAACCCCTGACCCTGGCTTCTGCGAGCAGCAGATTAGTCTGTGCTGCCGTTACCAGGAATGCCGGAGAACCTAATTTGGCCATTCTGCGACGATCCACCTGGCTGTAATCATAGAAGCTGGCCAGTCCGTCAGCCTCGGCTGCGCCGGTCACTGTTCCATTGTCATGGCCGAGTGGCATACCGATTTGATCCGCTGCCGCTTTTGAGCCTACTTCTACCACCTGCGTGGGCCCGGAAGTGGCGCCTACATAACGAATGGCTATGGCCGACAGGCGAGGGTCGTTTGTAGATTGCAAGGCATCCACAAACGGTTTTGCCAGATAGAAGTTAGCAGCCTCAGTAGAGTTCAGCGTATTCCCCATCGGGTTGGCATAGTTGGCGTCATGCCTGATAAAGGCATTATCGTCATTAGTAAGAATCACCCCGCCGTTGAATGCTGCTGCTACGGTTGACTGGGCTGTGGCTGGCGATACCTCGCTTAGTCTCATGCCAGCTCTAAGCATCAATGAATAACCAAATTTTCTCCATTTTTCTACATCGCCACCAAAAAGTACATCGGCCCGCTCCACTCTTCCGCTCGCATTAAGTGCAGCAGATGCCTCTTGTAGCTCCTGAATCAGCTTCGGATAAATGGACTCCTGCGTATCATAGGAAGGAAAGAAAATCTGTGTGTTGTAGCCATCTCCGCCTTCAGAATAGGGGATGTTGCCGTACGTGTCGGTCAGCACCATAAAGGCGTTGGCCTGCAGGATTCTGGCCATGCTCACAAGGTTGGCTCTGGCAGGGTCTCCGCTGGCTTGGGCAATCACGTCCTTTGTGTTCCGAATCACGTTTCTGTAGTAGTTTTGCCAGTTGCCCTGAGTAGACGCACGGTTGTCCTGATTGTAATTGGCTCCTGTAAGCACACCAGAGTTGGGGCTAATTATTTGTTGTACAATTCCAATCTCATACACAAGTTGTGCTGTTTGAAAAGAGGAGTTGAGCACGGCCCTGTTCAGTATAAAAGCAGGATCGATGGCTGTGGCGGCTGTTTTGCTCACGTTCATTTCGTCAAAATCCTTGTCACACGAGGTGATGAAGACAAACGAAAAAACCATTAGAAAGAGTTTATTTATGTTTTTCATGATAGGGCTGATTAAAATTTAACATTCAGGTTGAAACCCATGCTTCGGGTAGTAAGAAGACCTGGCGATTCCATGCCAACCAAATTGTCAGAACTATACCCAAAGCTTTCGGGGTCAATGTTGTCTACCCATTTTTTCAGCAGAAACACGTTGTTGGCTACCAGATTGAGTCGCAAACCTTTGATAAATGAACTGGGCTCGAAGAATCTTGTGAAATCATATCCGGCAGTTATTTGGCGCACTTTCCAGTAGCCGCCATTGTACACCACAGGCTCAATAAGTGCCTGCGAACGCACTATTTCCCAATAGGACTGAACTGGCGCCACAACAGTATTCACGTTGCCATCGATGTCAACGCCATCGCCCACAACACCGTTTTCTCTACCTTCAAGCGTAGCTTTGTGAAGCCCGTGACGGTAGGCATTGAAGTTGGTGCCCGATAGCATCTTGTTTCCCAACTTGAAATCGATGAGGAAAGAAACGCTAACTCCCTTGTAATTAAAGGCATTGTTGAAGCCGCCAACCCATTTTGGAAGTGCGCTGCCAAAATTGACTAACTCCAGGGTTCTCAGGGGCAGGCCATTCGTTCCAAATATCTGGCGACCGCTGTCATCCCTTCTGTAGCCAAACCCGGCAATCTGCCCCATTTCTTCACCCACTATTTGTCTCAATTCGCCATTGAATACGTGGGTACCCACGGTAATTCGTTCGCCCGGCGTGTCAGTGAGCAGGCTGAGTACCTTTGTAATATTATAGGCCCCATTAAAAGTGAAGTCCCAGGAGAAATCACTTGTCCGGATTGGACTGAAATTGAGCAACATTTCTATACCCTTGTTTTGGCTCTGGCCGCTGTTGATGCGGGAATCGACAAAACCTGATGCATCAGATATTTGAGCAGAAACGATCTGGTCGGTAGTGACTTTTTTGTAAACCGCAAGATCCAGCCCGACCCGATTGTTGAACATCTTTAGCTCAATGCCCAGTTCGGTTTCGGCTATTTCCATAGGCCTTAAATTGGGGTTGGGCACTGTGTTGCCGTTTGAACCACCAACTGGCTGACCAGCACCTGCCGGGTTCAACGCCAAATTGGAGTTAACTCCGTAGAACAACACGTTGGAGTAGGGGGGTACGTCGGTGTCGCTACCCACTCTCGCATAAGCGGCCCTGAACTTACCAAAGTTCAGCCAGCTGGGTGCGTCGAACGATTCAGAAAACACATAGCTAGCAGATACTGATGGATAAACGATGCTTCTGTTTGCTTCTGACAATGTAGAAAACCAGTCGTTCCGTAGCGTTGCATTCAGGTAAACAAATCGTTTGTAGTTCACCTCGGCAGACCCGTAGAGAGAGTTCACACCTCTCTCAGACAAGTCGTAGAGTGGATCCTTGGCCCGGCCGTTTTGAACAGTGTAAAGCCCTCTTACAACAAAATCGGTAACTTGTACGCTGTTAAGATCTGAACGTCTGTACATCTTGTTACCACCAGCGGTGATATTAACCCCGATGTCGCCAAATTCTTTGGTTCCGGAAATCAGGAAGTCAGAATTGATCTCTCTGAACCGGCGTGAATCCTGTGTGTACAAGCCATTAACAAACCCAGCCGGTGCCGCCGCCCGTGAAGCCTGGCCAGTGGGGAAGTTGTTGTATTCCTGATCACGGGACCAGTAGTCCTGGCCCACACGTCCCTGCACAAAGAGCCAATTCGTGATGTCGTATTTAACGGAAATATTACCGAATACCCTGTCACGGCGGATATTCTGAAACTGGTCTGATAATACGAAATATGGGTTTGTTCTATTCCTAAAGCGTGAGTACACGTATTCGTTGCCGTCGGCATCGTACCTGTTTGCTTTCAGCACGTCAAGAGGCATCGAATTAGCCATTGCCATCAATGAGGTGGGGATGGTGTTGTCTTGCTGCCCGACGTTTGGAGGGTTTTTGTTGTACTCGTTGGAGTAGTTGATGTTTCCCTTAAAGCTCAGCTTGTCTGACAGGTCGTAGCCGAAGCCCAGATTAATTGTTTTTCTTTCGTACGAGTTGTTAGGTACTATTCCCTGACTGTTCATGTTGGCAAACGACAGGTTGAGGCCACCTTTATCAGAGTTCGCAGCCAAAGATACCGTGTTGGTTAGGTTTTGACCATTTCGGTAAAAGTCTTTCAACATTCCTCTTTGCGGCTCATAAGGCACCGTTAGTCCGTCAAACAATACCTGGGTCATACCTGGCTGGAATTTCTCACCAAAAGACCACTGACCCGATGTGGGGTTGGCTGTTGTTGGGCGGACACCGTTTTCACCCTGACCATATTCGTATTGGTAGTCGGTGAAGTCGAGGGGCGTATCGTTGGTGTAGTTCATGTTGTAGGTAACGCCAAGGCCTTTGGCGGCTCCCCTAGATTTGGTGGTGATCATGATAACACCATCCTTTGCACGAGACCCGTAAAGAGCCGACGCTGCCGCTCCTTTCAAAACAGTCATGCTTTCAATGTCATCAGGATTGATGCTGGAAAGTCCGTCACCGCCGTCGGAGGTGTTTCCTCCGCCTCTGACGCCAATGGAGCTGTCGGATCCGGAATTACCCGGGTTGCTGCCAAAATTAGTGTTGTCAATTGGCACGCCATTGACGACGATAAGAGGGTTGTTTTGGCCGGAAATAGAGGACTGGCCACGGATGCGGATTTTTGACGTACCCGCAGGGCCTGTTCCAAGACCGGAAATGCTCACTCCAGCAACCTTCCCAGTCAATGCGTTCATCATGTTGGGTGTTCTGTTGATTGAAAGTTCATCAGAGTTAATTGTGGAGGTGGCGTAGCCGAGGCTTTTGGCTGACCTTTCCAAACCAAGGGCTGTAACTACCACTGTCTCCAGTGACTTGACGTCCAGTTGAAGGGAAATGTCAATTACACTTCTTGCCCCCACAGTCACTTCTTGTGTGGCATAGCCAATGGCAGAAAAAACCAAAACCGTGTTCTCATCAGGCACCGAAAGTGAATACTTCCCAGTGGCGTCAGTAGATGTGCCGCTCGACGATCCCTTCAGGATGACGTTCACACCCGGAAACCCGTTTCCGTTTTCATCTTTTACGGTACCACTAACTGTGAAATCAGGCTGGCTTTCCCGTTTTTGTTTGCGGCCTGATTTGGAGTAGGTCTTAAAATTGAGGTTGGCAGCAGGGGAGGTGACGCCAACTGACAGGTCAGGGGCTTTTGATGCTGACGCAGATTCCGATACTCCTGCATTCTGGAGGCTTTTTAATGATATCACGTAGAATCCAGAACCCGCCTTTTCATAGTAGAGCTCTGTTTCACTCAAGAGCTCACCAAGTGCTTCCTCCACGTTTCGTTTGTCAGACGACGGTGCCTGCACTTTCTTGCCTTTCACCCATTCATCCCGATAGGCAATTGACACATTGAACTTTTTTTCAAGCTGCTCCAAACCCTTTTCAAGTAAAATAGACTCAGCCTTGGTTTCCGCAATCGATTGCGGGTTAAAGGCAGAAGCAAGAGCTTGCTGGTACTGTGACGCAGCCTGATGCGCCATCACACAGGTAATAAAAACAATCAGATAAAGCTTTCTCATAGTAGTTTAATGTAGGTGTTATCATTTTTTAAGTCGGTATTATCAATTCTTTAAAAGGTAGTAGTCTTTTCTCTTTTCTACTTTCAGCTGAAAAACCTTGGCGACTTGAAGCACAAAGCTTTCTGAATCTCCCACAGGCATTGACCCTGACACCGTTTGCTCAAGCATCGACTCCGTCTCGACACGGACGGTCACTCCGAAGTTGTTGCTCGCCATTTCTATCATTTCAGCCAACGAAGTTTTATCAAGGATCACCCTTTTATCCGTCCAGGCTGCATAAACCTGTGTGTTTACCTGTCGTTTGCTGAATTGCTTGTTCTTGTACTCAACCAATTCACCTGGTTGCATCAAGATTTTTTCTTCCTTGTTTTCCCCGGGAAAACTGAGTGCAATTTGACCGGTATTAAGTACCACCTTGGTGTCGGCCTTGCGGTGGTAAACATTAAAGCTGGTGCCAAGTACTTCCACTGCTACCCCGTCTGCCACTTTAACCCTGAATGGCTGGTGGCTGCGGGTGTGCACCACTTCGAAAAACGCCTCTCCGTCCAGCCAAACTTCCCTCAGCTCTTTTTCCTCCCAGTCGTTTCTGAACTCAATGCTCGAATTAGCATTCAGAACGACTGAAGAGCTGTCTGGGAGTAGTATTTGCTTGGTTTCACCGTAAGCAGTCTCGTAGCGAAAGGTGGCGTTCCAATTGACGATAAAAACTGCGGACAGCCCGATGGCTACCAGGGCCACCACAGCCGCAGCAGACCACAACCATCGTGGAGGGTGTGGTTTGGCCTGGATGACTCCCACAGCATGATGAGGATCGTTTTTTATGTTGATCCAAAGACCTGATACTTCTGAATCAGAAAGCGCATACGCCGGAAAGTCGAGCTTTTTCAGCAGTGCAATAGCTTCTTCAACGTCAGTAGCTTTGTCGGGATGCTTAGCGATCCATTCCCGCCAAAAGGCATTGCTTTCGTCGTTGGGTTTCCAAACCCAGGTTCGAAAAGAATCGTCCATTGCAAAGTCGTTCGCCGAAAAGTGGTAATAGTCTTTCACTAGAAACTTATTTAATACTTAGAAGAGAAGAGCATCGTCAATTTCTCATCATTTTTTATAAAATAATTTTTATCAGGCCCGAAAAGCCCCAAAGGAAGTCAGAAGGAGGGATTATCCTTCAGCTTTTTCTTCAACACTGTTAGTGCTTTTGATATCAGGTTGTAGACGGAATCCACATGCACCTCCATAATAGAGGAGACTTCATGATAGCTTAACTCATTGAAAAACTTGAGAAAAATGGCTTCCCGTTGCCGTTTCGTCAGGGCATCAAAGCTGAGCTTCAGCAGCTCAAGCTGTTGCTTTTTCGTTTCCCCGGCAATCATCGATTCCTCCGTGGATGGAATGAATTCAAACATGCTGTCGGGGTTGCCTTGAAACGGGAGAGTAAATTTCCGGTTGGCCATGATCCGACTGATGAGCAGCCGGCGGAAGGATTTGAACAGGTAGTAATTTACTGAACCAGCTACTCCCAAGGTTTCTCTTTTGCTCCACAGCCTGGCAAAAAGCTCCTGGAGGCAGTCTTTCACTAACTCTCTGTCACGACAGTTGTGCATCCCATAGTTGAACAGCCTGTTGACATGGCGTTTGTACAACACAGAGAACGCCAGTTCGTTGCCGGACTTGAATTGCCCCCAAAGCACTTCATCATCAAGCGACCCTGCTTCTGTTGTCGATATGATCCGTTCGCTATTCAATACAAACTTGTTTCACCAATAGACTTGTTACCCTGCATACCATTTTTTCCACTCGAACTTGGTTGAATAGTTCAGGTAACGTCATGCTTTAAGAACCCGAGTAGTCGATGAAATACAGGGTATTAGCTTAGATGACGACACCTTATTTATCGGCATTGTAAGGCTGAATATACTAAATAGCAGCGATAATATATTGCCAGGAAGGCATGGAAGAGTGTATAAATAGACTTTAAGTGTCGATTTGACACGAAATTTTATTTAAACGACCATTAAAAGGTTATTTCTCCCGGGCGATTATAGCTCGAAAGCAGTCACATCAATAAGCCTCCGCTAACGGAATAGTCGAGTGCGTTGCTTCGAATTCTTTCTAACTTTCAAAAAACTAACCGAATCTATGAGGCGAATACTTTACTGCATTGTTATAGCCCTTGCTGTTGTTGCCTGCAAAGAGCAGGAGCAAAGTGCTCCGGAAAGAAAATATGTAGATGTTTCGGGGCTCGATCCTTCGGTCAAACCTGGCGACAACTTCTTTATGTACGTGAACGGGATTTGGTACGACACAGCGAGAATTGCCGACGACCAATCAGGTGTGGGCTCTTATAGCTTCCTGAATATTCCTCAGAAAAAACTGCTTCAGAGTATTTTGGAAGAGGTATCGGCAGGCGAGAATCCTTCCGGAAGCATTGAACAAAAGGTAGGCGATTTTTTTGCCTCAGGAATGGATACAACAGCCATCAATAGGCGAGGCTTCGGGCCCATTAAGCCAATACTGGAAAAAATAGAAAAGATTAACGACCTCAAAACACTGATGGCCTTTGTGGCAGATGAGTCAAAGCTCGGCGACAATTCCATCGTTAGCGCTGGTATTTCGCCTGATGATAAGAACAGCACAGTTAACATTGCCCATTTCGGGCAAGCGGGTTTGGGCTTACCCGACCGTGACTATTATTTTAAAACTGATTCATCTACCATCGGCATTCAAAGTGCTTACAGAGGATATCTAGCTACTTTGTTTGAGTTAACCGGTGACAGCACGGAAAAAGCAGCTGCCAAAGCAGATCTTGTGTATGGTATCGAAAAGCAGCTGGCGGAGTCGCATAAAACGAGGATACAGCGCAGAGACGTACAGAACAATTACCATAAGATGGCTGTAGCTGACCTCCAAAAGGCACAACCCAATATAGGGTGGACTGCCTTGCTGGACAATCTTGGGCTTGATACTGACAGTGTTGACGTCCGTCAGCCGGCTTACTTCGAAAAACTGAACACTTTGCTGGGGTCATTGCCACTTGAGGGCTGGAAAACCTACCTGAAAGCAAGCTCCATTGCTGCTTATGACCAAATCTTGAGCCAACCTTTTGAAAAGGCCTCGTTTGAATACAATAAAGCCTTGTCGGGCCAGTCGACCGAAAAGCCACGTGCTCAGGTAATGGCCGAAGCAGTCGACAGGCAAATGGGTTTTGCCCTTGGGCAGCTTTATGTGAAGCGGTACTTCGGCGAAGATGCCAAAAAGAGAATTTCGGAACTGGTGGACAACCTCCAAAAAGCTTTCGAAGCCCGTATTGAGAAGCTCGACTGGATGAGCGACAGCACCAAAGTAAAGGCCAAAGAAAAGCTTTGGGCCATCACCAAAAAGGTGGGCTACCCGGATGTATGGAGAGAGTATGATGTTACCATCGACCGTGGCAAGTATTTTGAAAATGTGATTGCCTTGAGGGAAGATAATTACAAATACCAGGCTGGCAAGCTGAATAAGTCGCCCTACAAGCACGAATGGGGCCCCTCTCCGTCGACGGTAACGGCCTACTACCGGCCCTCCTTCAACGAAATTGTATTTCCTGCCGGCATCCTGCAATATCCCTACTTTGATGTGAACGCTGACGATGCTATCAACTACGGAGGTATCGGAATGGTGATCGGCCATGAGTTGACCCATGCTTTTGACGACCAGGGTGCGCAATATGACAAAGATGGTAATATCAAGAACTGGTGGACTGAAGAAGATTTTGAAAAATTCAAGGACAAGACGCAACAGGTGATTGACCGCTACAGCACATTTACTGTGCTCGACAGCGTGCATGTAAAAGGAGCGATGACAGTAGGAGAAAACACAGCGGACAATGGCGGCATTGCTATTGCGTACGATGCCTTCAAACTCACAGAGCAGGGACAAGACACCACAAAAATTGACGGCTTCACCCCGGATCAACGTTTCTTTTTGTCCATCGCCCGGATCTGGCGAGTGAAAACACGTGATGAGTTTTTACGCACGTACGTAAACACCAACCCTCACTCACCAGCCATGTGGCGAGTGAATGGGCCGCTGATGAACTTCACGCCGTTTTATGAAGCCTTCAACGTGCAGCCAGGCGATAAAAATTACAAGCCGATAGAGGAGAGGATCAGGATTTGGTAGGCCAGAACGACTTATAGCTTTCCCATAAATGAGTAGCTGGCTGGAAGTCTTGATACAGAGCTTCCAGCCAGTTTGCTATTTTGCCGACTGAACGCCAATAGCGCACAGTGGATCGTTCGTCGTAATAGCTAATGAGGTCACCAGGTACAAGACGATGCCATCACTTTCCGCATGGTAATCGCTCAACTTAGTGCCGAAGAAGTCCCTAATTTCGCCCAACTTCTGGCCCTTTGCTACCTTGTCTTCGAGCTTTACCTCAGGGTACCAACACCCCTCATGCCGGGCTGTTGCAACCAGCATTTTCTCAAGATACTCTACTTGGTAGGTTTGAACCTGCCCGGGGATCGTAGCCAATGAACGAAGCACGTTTTTGACAGCAACTTTGTATTGTTCTACTTCGCTTTGGTTCCAGCGCCCGCACTGCCCAAGCTCCGCAAGAAAGCCTGGTGTTCCACAGGAAGCAGCACCACCAATAGAACCGTTTTCGGATACTGAGCCCACCACATAAGGAAACCCAAGAAGGGCAGAGGCCTGACGAGACTGTTCAGACACTTCTTTGCTCCCCACATTGGAATAGATAACGAAAGGCACCAGCGATTCATGAATGTCGCCGCCATGCAGGTCGATGAAGAAGGCTGCTTCTTTTTGAAGCTGGTTGATGACGTAGGCAATCCGCTCACTGACAGTGCCTGTGGCTTTGCCTGGGAATACCCTATTGAGGTTTTTTCCATCATAGGGCCCGTAATACTGCATTCTGGCCAGAAAAGCGGCTGTATTGACGGGATGAATGATAAGCACTGTACCAGCAACGGCATTGGGGTCTAGCTCTTTCGCCAATTGTATGGCTGTTTCTATGCAAGGATACTCACCACCATGAACACCGCCAGTTACAAGGATGTCTTTTCCATCCTTTATCCCGCAGATCAATGTAAAAGGCATTTCAATAGGCGTTCCTGGTACTGGTATGTGGCCCGTTGTCTTTGTGCCAGCTGTTAGGGCCATATCGCCCGACACAAGCTGTCTGATAAGTTCTTTCATGTATGGATTTTATGCGGTTAAACTACAAAAGAAACTGCAACGATAAGCCATAAAAGTGACAGACTAAGCTTCTGGAACAGGGATCGGCGCTGTTTCTAAGTTAGTCTGCACCTATTGCCCATGCTGTTGGTATTTTTCGACAATTTTGTCAAGTTCTTTTTCAGTCTCGGGGTTGATCACCTGCCTGGAAGGATCTGCCTCCAGCCAGCCCAAAGTCCGGCGGATGCCCTGATGGAAAGGAATAGTAGCCTTGAACTCCGGCACAAAGGTTTTGATCTTCGTATTGTCAAACACGGCACTATGCGCCTTGTCACCCAACAGGTTGCCGGTTTGGTCTGGCCAGTGCTGGCAGATAAAATCGGAAGGGATGTGGACAATGTTCGGCGCAACGCCTACCGCATCTGCCAGTCCCTCGTAGACCTGATTCCAGCTCAGCACGTCGTCCGAGGTGATGTGAAACGCATGCCCAATCGCTTTTGGATGGCCCAACAGACCAACGAACCCAATAGCAAAGTCGTCGGAATGGGTCAGCGTCCACAGGGAGGTGCCGTCGCCATGCACTATGATTTTCTTTCCTTTGCGCAAGCGATCCACAATATTGTACTCCCCCCAGCCGCCAAGGGCCACTGGTATCACGGTGTCGTAAGTATGCGAGGGGCGCACGATGGTCATAGGGAATCCGTCGGTTCTGTAGGCCGACATCAGCGCATCTTCGCAGGCAATTTTGTCCCTTGAGTACTGCCAGAAAGGATTGAAAAGGGGAGTGGATTCCGTGATCAGATAGTGAGTGGCTGGTTTCTGGTAGGCCGAGGCGGAGCTGATGAAAATATACTGTTTGGTTTTACCGGCGAACAGCTTGATGTCTCGCTCTATTTCCTCTTTGGTGAAGGCAATCCAGTTCACCACCACATCCCACTGATGACCGGCCAGCGTTGACTCCAACTGTTCAGGCGCATTGATGTCACCTACAATAGACTTGGCTCCTCGTACTTTCAGGGTGCTTTTCCCCCGGTTGAGCAAGTACAAATCTATGCCTCTTTCTACTGCCAACCTGCTGGTGGCTGTGCTGATGTTTCCGGTGCCGCCGATGAATAATACCTTCATTTCTAATGGTTCTGCTTAGGTCGCTAAGGTACGAAGATCGGAGAACTTCTGGAGTAAAGAGGTCGCTCTGTGCAAGCGGACAGAGCGACCTCTTTACTCATCGTCGCCCCCTAAACCGTCAGCCGCCTGATCACCTCAGCGGCCATGGTCATGCCAAACATGGCTGGCATATAGGAAATGGTTCCATAAAACGACTTCTTGTATTTTGTACCATCAGTAAGCTTTAGGGAATGTGCGGGCTGTACCTCTTCAGAATAGACACATAACACCCCTTTGGTTACGCCTTTTCCTTTCAGGTTCTTTCTAACTTGCTGTGCAAACTTGCACTCCCGGGTTTTGCTGATATCAGCAAGTCGTATTTTGGATGGATCCAGCTTGCCGCCGGCACCCATCGACGAAATGAATTTGAGCTTCATCCGTTTCAATGTCAATATCATCGACATCTTCGGAACGATGCTGTCGATGCAGTCCATGGCAAAATCAAAATGATTCTTCAACAGAAAATCGTGCATGACATCCGGCTCCATGAAGTTGTCGACTACCTGAACCTGCAGGTCAGGATTAATGTCCAGAAAACGATCCCTAAGTACGTAAGCTTTCTGTTTGCCGACAGTGGAGTTCAGTGCCTGGAGCTGCCTGTTTTTATTGGTAGGGTCTACATCGTCGCCATCAATGATGGTAATGTTGCCCAAGCCAGCCCGTACCAGTGTTTCTGCCGCATAGCTGCCCACGCCACCCAATCCAACAACGAGCACGTGGGCATTCTTTAGTTTGTCTAAAGCTTCTTTACCAATCAATAGCTCGGTTCTTTCTAACCAATCACTCATATTCCGAAAAAAGTTCTAGCGTTGCTGTTCATCTGTCGCTGAAGTTCAGACATCTCTATTTCAATCAATCCAGCCACAGTTCCATACACATCAATAATGCTGATACCAGGCATACTATCCGTTTCCAAAAATAGGTGATCGATAGGTAAAGACTCAAACAGGTCCATGTATTTAGCAGGAGGGAGGCCCGGCATGAGCGAGAGGTAAAACCCCTGATCGATCAGCTGCTTTGCCAGTGTAGCATGACGGCCATAGCCATGCACACACCATTTCTCAATACCAGGAAACTCTTTCTTGATTTCACTGAGCTGACCAAAGGCCCTAACGCAATGGATAATGACGGGTTTCTTCATTTCATCAGCGACCTTCAACTGGCTTCTGAGGATGTCCATTTGAACTTCTATTGCGGGGCCTTTAAGATTATCCAGTCCCATTTCGCCCATGGCAAGGCAGTAGCTATCGGCCAGCAGCCCTTCCAACTCCGTTCTTTGTTCGGGAGTCGTCGGCTGCGCTGTCCACCAGGGGTGCAGACCCACTGTGAAGTATTGGTGTGGCTTACTTTGGCCCAGATGAAGAGAAACAATTTCCATCACATCAGCACGATCTGCTTGCCTCATACTGTGGGTATGGAAGTCGAGGAAGTGATTGTTTTGGAAAGGTGTAGAGCCCATTTAAGTCAGCCAGTTGTGACCATTTGCAGTGATTACATTTTTTTTGAAAACAACTCTATTAACTCGTTTTTATAGGTTCTTGACAATGCAATTTTCTCGCTGTTCACCACTACGTATCTGCCATTAACTGCTTCAACTTTTGCCAGGTTGACAACAAAAGATCGGTGAACTCGGACAAAGTTAGCAGATTGAATTTCTTCCAGAAACCCCTCCAGCGACTGCCTGTGAGTATATTTTTTTAACGTGGTATGTATATCTATATAGTTGTTATCCGATTCAACGTAAAGGATATCGCTGGCCTCGACTTTTACACTTTCATTTAGGTTGCGAACGAGAATGACTCTACTGTCTTCAATTCTTTTGCTCCTTATAATTTCGATAGAAGCGAAGAGATCGCTTTTTGAAAAAGGCTTGATCAGATAGGCTGACGGAGCGGTGCTAACTGCTGCCTTAATTGTTTGCGGGTCGGTATAAGAAGTTAAGTAAACAAATGGAATTTTGTACTTGTCTCTAAGTAGCACACCTACATCAATTCCGCTTTTTTCGTCGCTGAGATTGATGTCCAGAATAGCTACGTCGATTGGTCGTGATTGCTCCAGGTATCTATTGGTTTCTGCGTAATTTTTGGCAACGCCTACCACAGAGTATCCCAACTCCAGGAGCATTTGCTTTGCCATTTCGGCAATCATCAAATTGTCTTCTACGATTAAAATGTGAAACTGGGAGCTCATTTTGGAATAGTTAATAGAAACGTTTTTGCCTTATAGGTCATCGTGGCGTCTATCTGGTTCACCAAAATATTGATGATTCGGAAGCCGAACCCTTGCGAAGTCTTCGTATCGAAGCCGTCTTGAAGGCCGTTTCCGCTGTCGCCATATGCAACGTCAATGCTGTTCTCTTTTTGGTTGATTTTGAGGCTGATTTTGCCGGTAGTTGCGTTGGCAAATGCGTACTTGAATGAATTTGTAATCAACTCATTTAGAATCAGGCCCAGGAAAACCGACAACTTCATGTCCAGCTTGATGTCTTCAGATTCTATGTCCATTTCAACTGAGTCGCCCAGATCAAACAGCTTTTGCAATTCTACGAAGAGTTCACGCATAAACGATTTAAAATCCACCTCAGTCACGTTATCAACATCGTACAGGTTTTGGTGTACGAGGGCCATGGTTTCAATCCTTGCCTGACACTCGTCGAGGATAATTTTCACCTCCCCGCTGTTGGTTGATTTTGACTGAAGATACAACATGCTCTTCAAAAAGGTAAGGTTATTCTTTACCCTGTGGTGTACCTCCTGCCGCAGCAATTCTTTTTCATGCAGTTGTTTGAGCACCTCAGTTTTTTCATGTTTTAACTGTTGTGTTCTTTCTTCTACAAGGTTTTCGAGCAGCTTTTTACTTTGTTGCAAGTTGTGTTCCCGTATACGGATAAAAAATCCAACGGCCATTGCCCCGAGCATCAATACGACGACAAGGAACCAAGTCTCCTGATAAAACGGCTTGTATATTATGATCGGAATTCTCAGTTCCTCGGCAGTTCGGTGAGCAGTACCACGGCCAGTCAGCACGAGCGTGTATTTTCCATAGGGGAGAGACCTGATACTAATCTCGGGTTTATCAGTATATGTCCATTGTTGATCGAAATTTTCAATTTTGTAGGCATATTGGATTTTTTCACTTTTATAGTCAATGATTGAATAACCTAATTGAAACGCCAGATCGGACGGATACACATGGATGGTATTTTCATCATTTATGAAATCTTCGACTGCTTCAATAAAGGACCCATCCGATTTTGACTGTTTGCTGAATGATGTAACATATAATCTGGAAGGTGTAGCGTCGATGAGAAAATCCTTGGGATTCAACATATTCACACCATTAATGCCTCCAAAAAATAGCCGCCCGTCTTCTGACTGGTAATGTGATATTGTATTACATTCATCGTGTGCAAGCCCATCCGATTCGAAGTAACTGTTGATGCTGAAATTTTGCTCATTAATTTGCATGATACCCCTTGCGCTACTTACCCAGAGGTATCCATAATCATCCCGGTAAATGGCATAAGTCTCATTGTGCGTTAGACCATCTTTAGTGGTATACTGCTTGTAGCTGCCATTACTGATATCCAGGCGAATAATCCCGCCACCCTTGGAAGCGAGCCAAAGCACACCAGGCTCAAATTCATTGATATGAGCAATATGGTCGTGGGGGATAATACGCCCCTCAGATCCTTCACGATGATATCGGTCTATTACTCCTTTTTGCGAATCAAGGAGATACAGGCCGGTGCTCGTAGCCAACCATATGCTATCGCCCCGTTCATGAAAATGATACACAGTGGACTTTTCAAGGAGAGAAAATTGATTGTAGTCGTTGAAAACTTGAAGGCTGTCCTGCGAATTCAAAAATGAAATACCCTGAGCATGGCCTACCCACAGTTTCCCATGCCTGTCTCTGAAAATGCTCCAGTGAAGTCTTGGGTATTCTGCACGTAAATTAGTCTCTGAAGCATAGTAGTAGTCTTTGGTGTTTCTATTGCTTGGTTTAAACCACGACACCCGATGCCCCTCATCAGTAAACCAAAGCTTCTCGTCCTGATCCAGCCAAAATGCGTGTCGTTTTACTTCGTTAATAAGGTCAGTTTCTTCCGTTTCTGGCGCCTTGTAGTAATATGGTGTGCCCGATATGATAGGAGTTTTATTTCCTGTTTCCAGATCAATTGCATAAGTGTGTCCTAATCCATTTACGTAGAGTGTGTCCCTGATAACTTTCATACCACGTGCGTTATATCCCTGGGTTCCGTAACTCTCTGTATCAGTCAGGAAGGTCTTTATATTTGATTCTATAAGTGTAAAACGGAAAATATTGCCGCTCTGCTTCATCCAGTAATTTCCAAGACGATCCATCCACGGTGACGGAAAATAAGGATCTACAATTTCTCCGTCTTGTTGTTTCGTGGCAAGAAGTTGGCCGTCAAAGGTGTAAACACAAATCATTTGCGATGATTTTTGCTCCGTCCAAATGCGACGGTTATAAACGTCCACTCCAAATACCCTATAGTTGAAGTAATCCCCGTTGGGTAAAAAATCGATGGGCTGCTCATCACGATATACCAGATAAGATTCCAGTGAGTCGGTCTTGTTTTTGGCTGATATTAATTGACCGTCCGAATCAATCCCGACCCAAAACCGATTGTCAGCACCAACTCTTGGCAGTTCCTTTACTACTTCTCCTGTCCGATTGATTTTGGTCAGGGTCGATTGGCCAAAGACCCATATGTGCTCATTACGGACATATCCGTTCGATATTCCATGGTCAAGCACGCTAATGGGCGCACTGTGCAATGAATCACCATCGTAAAGAAAAACAGCATTATCAGCAGTGAAAAGGAGTATGTCTCCTGCTTCCGTACCACTTGACACCCACGCCAGCTCTTCAATTTGGAAGGGAAGCGGTCGTTGCAAGTATTCACTGAGGGGAATGCTCTTATTGGTAAAGGGATTGAAAATGCCGAGGCTGATGACCTTGTGATTTGGGGGGACGGAGTGTAGCAGCCACAAGTTCCCATGAACGTCTTCGTTTATTTCTCCTACACTGCTGTAAAGCAAATGGCCTTCTTCCATCGTGAATGATGCCATGTTGTGGCCGTCATAACGAGTAAGGCCGGTGGTCATGCCGAACCAGGTAAACCCCCTGCTATCCACATAGGTATCCTGCATATTTCTATCCAGAAGACCGCCCTCAACGCTCAAGATCACCTTGTTAATGGAATAATCCTGGGCATTTGCAAAAGTCCAGCAACCACAAATAATTCCAAAAAAAACCAGCTTTGTGAATAGGTTCATTCCAATAAATCACAGTCTTCTTACCACGGCATAAATATCCCCAATTCGAGGCAAAATGTCTTAATCTTCTTAGGACTTGCTTCCATTTTTTTGTGGGTTCATTTTTTGGTGTTGCTACGGTGAATTGTCGGCGTTACTGATTCTGGCTCGTCAAACTCATACAAATTTTGGTTGTTCACCACACATATTTGAACGCTTCATGGAAGCGATAGTAATTGGTGACTGATTCATTTTGGGTTTAATGTACTTGTATATGAAGTTAGCTAGAATTGTTGCCGTTTGTTTTTTCCTTGTAAACCTTCACACCGTATCTGCTCAAACTGCCTGGTCGCAACTGGGCGGCGATATCGTAGGCAGTGCAGATGGAGATGGTCTGGGTGCCATGCTGAGCATATCAGCCGATGGAACCATTGTTGCGGTGGGAGCGCCAAGTGCTGATGCAGGGGGGAGTTCTTTCTCTACACGGGGTCTGGTGAAGGTTTATGCAATGCAAAGTGGTTCGTGGATACAAATGGGGTCTACGATCAACGGCACCGAGGATGGGGCGTCGTTTGGAGCAAGCGTGAGCCTTAGCGATGACGGTACCTTGTTGGCGATTGGTGCTCCGCACAGCGCCTCCACTTTTGGAGAATTTTCCAATTCCGGTCAGATGAAAATATACTCCTGGGATGGACTTCTAAGCGACTGGTCGCTCGAAACGACAGTTGAAGCTGAGGCTGCGGGAGATAATTTTGGCTATGCAATAAGTATTTCAGGAGATGGTTCTGTGATTGCGGTGGGCGCCCCCATCAGTGCCGCAGGAGGAGATTCAAGAGGGCGGGTAAGAGTTTATGACTGGAATGGTTCCTCTCTAAGCAGCAGGGAAGATTTGAATGGAGCAACCGACTTTGAAGGGTTTGGAACGGCCGTTAGCCTTAACCTTGACGGTAGCGTGCTGGCAGTAGGTGCGCCATCGAAAAACGGCTCGGGAGGTGAGCTGATCGTTGGGCAGGTAACAAGTTATAGCTGGAACACAACGAATTACAGTAACACCGGTACGTTGAACGGAGTCGCTGAGTATGATAGTTTTGGGGACGAGGTGAGCCTGTCTGATGACGGTACCCGCCTGGCAGTAGGTGTCACCAAGTTTTTTGGTGGTACCTCTTATGTGGAGCTATTCGATTTCAGCACAAGCTGGTCATCCATTGGGGTGATCAATTCAGCCAACGACACGGACGGCTTTGGTAGTTCGATCAGCCTCTCGGGCGACGGCTCTCATATTGCAATTGGTGCGAGTGCAAACGTAACTGGCAGCGAAGGGGGGCGTGCAGAAGTATACGCTTATACCGGGGCAACCTGGGAAAAAGTGGATGTGGACCTGACAGGTGATGCCGCCGGTGACGGTGCCGGAACGGCAGTCAGTATTTCAGCCGACGGTGCCTTCGTAGCGGTGGGAGCACCCAATAATGTTACAGGTGGTGTGAATGCTGGTCAGGTAAAGGTGTTTGAGCAGGCATTGCCTGAT
Organism: uncultured Imperialibacter sp.; assembly: GCF_963974565.1. Classification (NCBI taxonomy): domain Bacteria; kingdom Pseudomonadati; phylum Bacteroidota; class Cytophagia; order Cytophagales; family Flammeovirgaceae; genus Imperialibacter; species uncultured Imperialibacter sp. The sequence goes on from NZ_CAXBCJ010000032.1 coordinate 20,873, forward strand.
CTATCAGCGCCAACGGTGGCGATTACTTCTAACGAAGGTGAAATTACGAATAACAGCCCTTTTGCAATTACAATAACATTCAGCGAGGAAGTAACCGGCTTTGTCATTGGAGATATTGCTGTGGCGAACGGAGCAGCAGGCAATTTTGCTACTTCAGACAATACCACATTTACGGCGGATATCACTCCAACAGCTGATGGAACCGTAACTGTGAACATTGCTGCCGCTGTTGCGCAGGATCTGGGGAGCAACGCAAACACTGCTGCCGAAGAGTTCAATATCGTGTATGACGGAACAGCGCCTGTGGTAACTATTGACGCCCTGGTGACCAATGACCAGACACCGGCCTTAACCGGTACCATTGACGACAATGCGGCAACCATTATGGTAACGGTAGGTGACGAGACCAATGAAGCAACCAACCATGGCGATGGTACCTGGACTTTGGCTGATAATACACTTTCCAGTTTGGCTGAAGCTGAGTATACTGTCAGCGCTATTGCAACAGATGGTTTGAATGAGAGTGACGAAGCAACAGCTCTGCTCACAATTGATCTTACAGGTCCGCAAATATTTTTTGATAATGCCAACCTCGACGGACTGGCACCATTCACTGATCCTGTGAATATTTCACCTCTTATCGTCAATATTTTTTTCACCGAAGAAGCCACAGGCCTTACCCTGGGGGAGATAACGATTGACGGAAACGTAGGCACCACCGGTCTTTCTGAAGTGCAGGAGTCAGGAGTAAACTTTTATATGCTTGCGGTGCCTCTTCAAAACGAGAGCATCGATCAGGAGATCACCATTACCATTCCGGCTGGAGCAGCATTCGACCAGGCGGGAAATCCGAACCAGGAAGGCAGCGTGACTATCTCCTATGATATCACTGGCCCGTCGGTTAGCTCTATTTCAACAACAGGCCAAAGTACGACCAACACTGCTCCAATGGCCATTGAAATTGTTTTTGATGAGAAAATAAGAGAGCTGGCTGCAGATGATTTTACGGTTGGCAATGGTACAATAGAAGGATTACCTTCGAGTGAAGACAATATCACATTTACCGTCAATATTACTCCCGCAAATGAGGGGTTGGTTACGATTCAACTTCTGGCGGATGCCGTAGAAGACATTGCCGGCAATACAAATGCCTTAGGTTCCGACGTGTTCGAAATGACTTATGACATCACACAGCCTACTGTTGAAATCAGTACTCAGTCAGCGGCCACTGCCACCAGTCCAATTGTAGCAACTGTCACTTTTTCTGAAGCCATGGACCCAATTGCCCCTGGAGATTTCACTGTCACCGGCGGGACTGCCTCAGGCATTAATACAACCGGTGTCGGGGTTTACAGCCTGGAAGTAACTCCGAATCCTCCGGCCGAAGGAAGCACATCTACTGCCGGAGTGGAAATGACGATTGCTTTGGCAGCAGGAAAAGTTCAGGATGCTGCCGGCAATACCAATACGGCATCCAACACTTTGGCTGTTACTTTTGATGATCAGCTGCCGGTTTTCAATCTGTTCAATGATGCCAGCCAGCCGCTTACGGCCGTTAGCGGTAACTTTACAGCTAATTTTATCATTACAGAATCGGCATCCCTTTTTGATATCAATGACATCACCGTTACCAATGGAACCAAGTCTAATTTCAGGTCAGAGTCGATCTTCGGATCTACTCGTTATCGGGTAGATATAGCTCTTACGGGCAGTGAGGGGGTCACCATTACCATACCGGCTGGCGCAGTGGCGGATGCTGCAGGAAATGAAAATGCCGAGACCACATTCTCCATAGCAGTAGACAATGTCGGTCCAACGGTCACCATCAGCTCCAGTGCAAGCAGCCCTACCAAAATGAACCCCATCCCGGTCACCTTTACTTTCAGTGAAGCCGTAACGGGATTTGCAATGGATGATATTGCGGCTAATAATTTTACAGTCACCGCACAACCCTCAACTGAAGATAACATCACTTTTTCCACGACCATTGCACCGGCTGCCAACGGAGAGCTGACCATTGCGCTGAAAGATGCCTCAGTAACAGATGTGGCCGGAAACCCTCTTACCAATACCGGGGCCTTCGCTATCACTTATGACAATGTGGCTCCGACATTAACCATTGACGGACCGAATGCAGTAAATACGACTGATCCTTTCACGCTCACCCTCAACTTCAACGAACCTATAAGTGGATTGACTGCCGATAATTTTACTATAGCAGGCGCTGCACCTGGCACCATTACTGCTTCTTCAACGTCAATCTACACCGTGCTATTAACCCCTCAGGAGGCAGGTACTATCTCGGTGACGGTGAAAGGGTTTGCAGACCTCGCTGGTAATGCCAATGTTGATGGCGTGGCAAAGTCGATCTTGTTTGATAACACACGTCCTACGGTGATAATCAGTGGCACTCCTGCAGCACCGGTTAATAGTAAAAACCCGATCAAATTTACGTTTACTTTTAATGAAGTGGTGTCTGGGTTTACTGTGGAAGATATTTCGGTCTCGAATGCAGAAGCTTCAAACTTCACAGGAAGCAATGCTGAGTATACGGCTGACATCACCCCAACAACGCCAGGCACCGTGACGTTGAGCCTGGCCGAAAACGTAGCGGTGGATGCAGCTGGAAATGGCAATCAAGGTGCGTCTGCTTCTTTCGTGTTCAATCAGAAATACAGCGGCGGATCAGGCACGGAAGCCGATCCCTACCTGATCGCAACAGAATCTGACTTAAGAAAAATAAGTAGTAACACAGAGGACGTTAGAGCGCATTTTCGGCAAACAGCCGATATATTGATGAGTAATGCTAGCTACAACCCAATTAGTTCCTTTTATGGTGTTTATGATGGCCAGGGATTTGAGATTCAAGGATTGACAAATATCGTCCCGGAAATTCAAAGAGGGACTTTATATGGGGATATAGGACTGGTTGGATTATTTATATATACCAATGGAGCTATTCTTAAAAATATCTCGCTCACAGCAATAAATATTCAAGCCTATCAGGGTGTCAACGTGTATTCAGGGGCAGGACTATCTGTTGAAGCAACCAATACAAGAATTGAAAATTGTTTTGTTACTGGAAATATTAAGGGTCCCGCAAATGTAGGTGGACTGGTAGGCAGTGCTGAAGGTCTTTCCGTTATAGCGAATTCATTTACAGATATAGAAGTGTTTACAGGACCGATTCCTACTCTTTCAGTAGGCGGCTTGATTCATAGTGCCAATGATGCAGGAGGAGGACGAGCTCCGTTGATTACGGATAGCTATTCGTTAGGTAACTACAGTGCACCTGATGGAACAATTTTTGGCATTGGAGGTTTGGTTGTAGAATTACTTGATGGATCAAAAATTAATAATTCTTTCTATGCTGGAACAATAAGTAGCACGTCAGGGCCTCTTGGAGGCTTATTAAAGTCTGGGACATCTACGGCTGATCCTTCACTCGAAATAACTGTAGCTGAAGTAAATAACTCGTTTTGGGATAAAGAATGGAGTGGGCTAGAAACTAGTGCATTAGGTGGTTCAGGTTTAACCACATCTCAGATGAAAACCCTCGCTACCTACACTGTAGCTGGTTGGGATTTTACCAACACATGGGAATATGTATGGAATAGCTATCCACGTTTGAAGTGGCAGAAGGAGCGACACAACAAACCTTTTAAGATTTCTGGTAAAGTTCTGGACGAAAATGGCAATCCATTTACCAACGGTACTGTGAATGCGTTTTCATTCGATGGCCCGAAATCTGTTTCAGTCACGCCGGATGCTTCAGGTAACTATAGCCTTGCTTTGGAAACCGGGGAGTACTTTCTATCGGTGTTTCCAAATGATTTCAATAAATATTACCGGACATATCTTGGAAATACCAATCGTCTGGATAAATCCAGAGTAGTGTTTTATGACAATATTCATACTATTCAGATGGTACCCAATTCGCCCGACGTAAAACTGAATGGAAATGGACGGGTGTCTGGTCGTGTGGTTCAAAGTACAAATGGCGGAAGAATTGTTCAGGGAAGGGTGCTTGAAGGAAATCCTTTGGAAGGAGTAACCGTCATGTTAATCAGGGTTTTAGATCAGGAGGTGATGACCTCGGTACAAACGGATGCAAATGGTGATTTTGAAATCACTGGAATTCCCGCTGGCAGCTATCAACTTGTCCTAGGGGTAGATGGAGTTGACCTCAACCTGGAAGGCTCTACCTTCACGATGGATGAAGCTGGAACCCCAATAGTGATCTCTGCAGCCGTTGGTGAGAACGGCATCACCTTTGCCATCGAAGAAGTGCTGGGAGTGGAAGATGAAATAGCCCTTTCCATCTATCCAAACCCTGCACAAGACCATATAAACATTGCCGGCATGGGCCAAATGACAGTAAGGCTACTAAGCCTGTCAGGTGATGTAGTGAGCAATACAGCGTTTATCGATCAAATTACTATCGACCTGGGATCATTGCCTCAGGCCATGTACCTACTGGAAATTACTAATAACTCACAACAACGAACTGTCAGGAGGGTCGTCAAAACGAATTGACCCAACTGTCGCCAATGTACGCAGTGCCATGAAAATGCCGGGTTTGTGATCGCCCGGTTTTTTTGTGGAATCTGGTGAAGAGTTGGCAGCGGGCTTACATGCGCTTTTATTGCCAGAAAAAACAAATGTTGGAGGATGCCGAACTCGGATAAAAGCATTCAGGATGAAATACTTACAGCCTTGTCAATTAAGTGTTTTCTCTTTGCGACATGGTATATCCGGGGAATCAACATAAGCGTAAATGACGTCATTTCTATGTGTAATGCTTGGAATGCTTGGAATGCTTGAAGCACTTGAATGATCCTTTGGTTTTGATAGGAGATTAAGATGCCTAAAAAGTTATTTTTTAATTATTCGATAGCTTGACAATGGCACATGATCGCCCCGGATGATCAAAATGTAGGTGCCTGGCTCGGCTTGAATTGAGCACTCGACCCTTGCGGTACTGCCGTAAAACGAGCTGAAAATCAGCTGGCCGGCTACATCGCTTATCTGTACGGTTATATTTCTGTACTCCTTGTCAAAGTCAACATTGAATGTTTCCGTAGTAGGGTTGGGGTAAATTTTAGGCCTCACAGCTAGCTCTTCGCCAGTTCCCAATACTTCAGCAGCAACTTCCACATTAAATTCAATCATCTGACTTTGTGTTCTTCCAGAGGCCGAAGTCCTGGTCGCTACCACAGTAATGGTGGTTACACCTGCGCCTACAGGAGTTATAATGATGTCTGTTCCCACTATTTTGGCGGTGGCCACCGACTGGTTACTCGAATGAATAGAAAAGTGCAGGGTTACAGCGTCAGGAAAAACCTCTGACAACGAGATCGTTATAACTCCTCCTCCTTTGCCTGGAGGGCCTACTTTAATGTCCTCAACATCTCGCACCGGAGCAACAGTTTCTATAAACGCCACGCCAAATCCAGTGGTTACTCCGATGGCATTGGTGAATATAGAAGCATCACCCGTTGCAAATGCAACGTCGGTGAATGTGACCTGCAGGTTGGCTACATCATCGGCTAGGTCATGGCTTGCTGCCTGTCCGCCCAGCGTCAGTACAGCCTTATCACCCGTTGTGTTGAGTGATATGATAGGGCTGAGGCCCTCCGGCAGGTTGCTCATGGAAAAGTGAACTCCATTTTCGAGAGCGGCACCCGCATTAACAAACTGACCACCGACAACAGAGATAGCAATGCTTCCGGTAAGGGTACCATTGTCTTCCTCAGTTTCGGTAAAGCCGCCTGTGAGCGTGCCAGTGCCATCGTCTTCACCGAATACCAGGTAAGGGCTCATGCCGGTAACTGTAAAGGTCTGTGAGGCGGTGCCATGGCTTTCCCCGATAGCTGTTACCGTGATTAAAGTGCTCCCGGCTGCAAGCACGTTGACTGATAACACTCCGTCTGCCTGAATAGCAGTTGCAACAGCACTGTTGGCCGACGAGACATCGTAAGTGAGCGCTTCTCCTAAACTAAAATAGTCGCCAAGGTCAAACTGAAGTTCAGCCGTCACATACGCTGTTGTATCTGCAAATGTTTTTGTGATTTCGGGGATTGGGATGGCTATGAAGCCGATACCAAGTCCGGTGTTTGCTTCGACGGCATTAACGAATACCGAAGCATCACCCGTTGCAAATGCAGCGTCGGTGAAAGTGATTTGCAGGTTGGCTACATCATTGGCTGGATCATGGCTTGCGGCCTGTCCGCCGAGCGTCAGTATAGCCTTATCCCCCGTTGTGTTGACTGATATGATAGGGCTGAGGCCCTCCGGCAGGTTGCTCATGGAAAAGTGAACTCCATTTTCGAGAGCGGCACCCGCATTAACAAACTGACCACCGACAACAGAGATAGCAATGCTTCCGGTAAGGGTACCATTGTCTTCCTCAGTTTCGGTAAAGCCGCCTGTGAGCGTGCCAGTGCCATCGTCTTCACCGAATACCAGGTAAGGGCTCATGCCGGTAACTGTAAAGGTCTGTGAGGCGGTGCCATGGCTTTCCCCGATAGCTGTTACCGTGATTAAAGTGCTCCCGGCTGCAAGCACGTTGACTGATAACACTCCGTCTGCCTGAATAGCAGTTGCAACAGCACTGTTGGCCGACGAGACATCGTAAGTGAGCGCTTCTCCCGAGCTGAAATAGTCGCCAGACATGTATTGTATTGGAGTCGAAGCTACGTAAACTGTCGTGTCGCTTATTTTTTTTGCTATCCCTGGTTTGGGACTGGAAATAAACTCGATGCCGAAGCCAGTGCTTGCAGCGACAGCATTGGCGAAATCGGAGACTGTACCGGACTCAAATGCGACGTCAGTAAAGGTAACCTGCAGATCACTTACATTGTCCAGCACATCATGGTCTGCAGCAGCGCCAGTAAATGTGAGGGCCATCTGATAGCCATCTATGCCTACATTGCCGACTGGATGGAGGCCCTCTGGTAGATTTTCTATCGTGAAGTGGGTACCTTCTTCTAGGGCGCCTCCGGCATTCACAAATTTGCTTGCTTTTGAAGTGACCAGCATTTCACCATCCACTTCACCAGCGTTCCCTGCTATTTCGTTAAATACCGTTATTCCTCCCGATACAGCATATTGCTGCAGAGAAGTCACCCCATCTTCCCATGTTTCAGTGTACAATTTTTTTCCGTCCTTGCTCCAATACACCCCTAAAAGGTAAAACTCAGACGTAGGAGAGCTTTTCAATTCAGAGATGTCAAATTGGTATTTGCCCAGGTATTCGGGCGCTGTTGTTAAGTCGTATGCGGCGGCCAGTGAGTAGTAGCTAACCGTATAGTCTGTTTCGTCTACTATATAAACCATAGATCCATCGGGGTTAAAGCCGAAGCTGGCAGGACTTGTCAGGCTGTCGACAGCGAATGCAGCTACTTTTGTGAGCCCACCGCTGATATCATAGGGCGCTGTTAATTCCAACTGCTGAATTTCTTTATTGCTATAGGCATAGTAAAACAGGTAATTACCGTCCGCACTTAATTCCATATTCCCCAGGTCTCCGTCCAACGCAGGGGTAATGGATGCTTCCAGTGCACTTTCCGATCTGAGGTCAAAAGGAACTGACAGTAAGAATTGCAGTAAAGGGCCTCCTTGCTCTGATATATATGCCCTGGTTCCATCGGCATTGAATGTGATGTCATTAGAGTTACCATGAGTCAGGTAGCCAAAACTATACTCTGTAGCTATTGGTGTCAGCGGTTGAGGGGGAACCTCTTCACTATTGGTAGCACCATAAGTGATGTCGCTTTCAACATTGAGCTCCAACTGAAAAGCCAGTTTTAATGGTGCCTGTCTAATAATTTTGTTTCCATCCGGAGAAAAATAGGGGCTGCCGAAGTAAGGAAAAGTTCTTTTCCCTTCGTCGGTCAGTGTTAAATCATCCAGCAATGAGACTTTGGGAGAAAAAGTAAGATAGGACTCAATAACATTGATATCAAAAGCCTGGCTTGTAGTTGCTCCTGCCTCCGTGGTCACACTAACTGTTATCGTACTCGTACCTGGTGCCAGTGGCGTTACTTTCAGGTCATAGCGAATGTCAACAGGATTGCCCAAATCAATGACGGACGTTGTTGCCACTGCTTCATCTGAGGAAGTAGCAGTCACCGTGGTGGGTGAACCTCCAGGATTTTGAAAAATGTATTCCAGTGAGTAGATGACGGGCTCGGCACCTTTTGGTCTGGTGATGCCCTGAATGTGAAAATAGATTGTGGCAGCCGGATACACGTCAAAAGTGATGCCTTCCCCGCTATCAAAACTCACTGCATTAGTTACATTGGCGGCTAATGAACTGGTGAAGGCTGCGTCAGTAAATGTAAAAACCAGCCCGTCGATACTGTTCGTTGCATCGTGGTCAACGGCTTGTCCGCTCAAGGTGAGTATTGCAGCATCGCCTTCTGCCGAAACAACCAGGCTAGGAGTGAACTCATTTGGTAGATTATCGATAGTAAAGTGAGTGCCTTCTGTCAACACCCCTCCGCCATTCACAAATGTGTCTCCTGTGAGCGCTATTTGAATCTCTCCGGTTACCGATCCATCATTAACGCCACTTTCTTCAAACGCTCCCGAATAGTTGATGTAGGGATTGATCACATCAACGATAAAATCGAAGCTTGTTTCGCCCCCCAAGGCATCGGTGGCAGTGACCGAGACCGTGGCTGTACCCACTTCAATTAAATCCAGCACCAGATAGTCACCTGATACTGAAGCGTCCAGCACACCCGACCCCGCTGTTAAGGCCGAGAAGGTCAGGTCATCCTGATCGGCATCGCTGAAAACAGTCGTCAGGTCAAATTCCACGTTCCCTTCGAGAATGATCAGGGATGTGTCAGGAATAGCATTGACAATTTCCGGTAAGAAATTGGTAGTCCTTAGTTTCCATAGTTCCTTCCCGTTAGTACCATCGTATCCCTCAAAAAAGAGGGTGGAATGATGAAGCGACAGGTTGGCAATGAGATCGTCGCCGTCTGCATTTACATCCACTGTTTCCGAAAAAGTGCCATCAATTTCTTCTACCCCCAGCTGGTAGCTTACACCTGGATCCAGCTCGAGATTGTAGTACACATACTTTCCGACCCTGACATAGGATTTGAAACTTCCGGTGGAAGAAACGATGGTAAAAAAAGAACCTCCATTCAGGGTTACCAGGTGGTGCTGGCCAGCTGGAATGATGTAATAGGAAAATAAGAGCTGGTCACCGTAGGCGCTAAGCTGTCCCCAGTCGCTCACGTTGGTAGATTCATGAATGGTAATGGCAGATTCGTCGTATTCGTAAAGAGCGTCTGAAGCAGTTGCGCCATCGGCTAGCCAGAAAAGCTTGGCTCCTGCCACAATCAGCTGACGAGGCTTGGAGTCGCTTCCTGATTTGTCGTTGTTGAACCAGGCTACATGGGTGCCATCGTATCTCCAAAGATCATGTCCATTAGCTACGTCATAAGCAGTAAAGTACAGCTTATCATGATAGTCGCTTATGCTGAACGATGTTTTATCGGGTACCGAAGTATAGCCGCTTCCATCAGAATTATTTATTAGAGAAAGAGACAAGCCATCATAGGAGTAGAGCTCCCGGTTCGCACTTTCTATAGCTGTGAAGTATAATGTATTGCCGAGCACCGTTAAGCTCTGAGGATCAGACGCCCCACTTCCTGAGGCTATGTCCGTCACCCGTGAGGTGCTTGTGCCATCAGTCTTCCATACTTCACTACCTTCACTGCCGTCGTCAGCAACGAAATACAGCTTTCCGCCGAGTGTGGCATATTCCTGCGGAGCAATCTGGCTGTCGCCTGCAGGATTGATATCGGCAACGAGGGAGGTGGTCGTTCCATCGTGTCGGAATAGTTCTGAGCCTGTTCCGGATGTCGAGGCAACGAAGTAGATGTTTCCAGCTAATTGGCCTGCGATATATTGATAAGTGGCGCCGCCCAGATTAACAGTTGCAGCTGAACTGCTGCCATCGTACATCCACAAAGTGCCATTCGCCTCGTAGTAAACCCGGTCGTCTACGGAGGTAATATTGGCCGCCCCGCCATCGGCAGAGCCGGGATTGGCGTCAAATACCATTGAGGGACTTGGAGTAATTGTTTCCTGCGCCCAAAGGCAATTGGTCATTATTACTAATACAATGGATAAAAAATGTCTTGTCATAATCATTTGGTTATGCTAATTAAAAAGGGCAGATCGGTTATAACCCCACCACTCATTCGGAACCTCAATTGCTTAGAAAAACCGATGTGATAACTGCCTTGCTGAACTACATACCAAATCTAGTATGCGGGTGACCCGATAGCTTCTTTTTAAGAGGGTGGCAAATGGGTGACAATCAAAAAAACGTACAAATTCAGCTCAGGGGGCATGTAGTCGGTTCGTTCTACGCATGATTTTTCAGGCATTCATCAATGGTCAACAAAGGAACCAAGGGCTAAACTTGTACATTTGCTTAATGACCCGTTATAAATTGACACCAGTATTCGTATTGCTCAGCTATATCGTTGTTGCACAGTCCCCTTCTTTGGAACTAAGACGGATAGACTCGCTAATACGGAATGAGCAATTTGACGAGGCAGCAGCAGAACTTGAACGGCTGGAAGACGCCCAGGTGGGAAATTTCGAGGTTGACCTTCTACGGGGTGATCTCTACTTATCAAAAGGAGACAACAGCAAAGCCATTGAATATTACAGTAAACTTAAGTCAATCCCTGTTCCCGAAAACAAAGAACTTGCCCTGAAGCTGGCCAAAGGGATAAATGACCTGGGTATTGCCTACTACAGGGTCGGCCAGATGGATTCAGCAGAAGCTGTCCATCACAGAAGCGTTAGCATTTATAAGTCTTGGGGTGATCAGCAAGGGCTCTCCTATAACTATAACAACCTGGCCCTAATCGCCAGGCAAAGAAAAGAGATCGATTCAGCGATAACTTACCACCAAAAGAGTCTGGAGGCAGCTCAAAAAGCCAATGACACATTGGGCGTTGGTTACAATTACCTAAATATGGCACTTCTGGAAGCTGACAACAAAAGCAGGTTAAAGGCACTTGATTATTTCTACAAAGCCAAAGATGTTTTCAGACAAGCCGACAACCAGAAAATGATCGCTGTTCTGCAAACACGCATGTCGGGCCTGTACATCAGGCTAGGAGTTTACGATTCTGCCGCATCCATGCTTCGAAAAGCAAAAACATATTATCAGTCTTCCGAAAACCCTGTCGATCTGATGGCCCTTTACGTTAAAATGGCCCAGCTTTTTTACACCACCGACCAGCCTGACAGTGCCATATACTATGTTGAAAAGACAAAAAAAATGGCGCAAGACAATAATTCATCTCACTATCTGGGCCGTATTTACGCTGTTGAGGGGCGGGTCATGAAGAAGCAGAAAAATTATATCCGGGCCATTGAAGCATATAAAAAATCGATTGAGACCTATGGGAAGAATTTCGTAGGACTGTCATTCATAAGTGCTGCGGGTTTGTCCGCCATCTATCTTGAACAGGAAAAATATGAATTGGCTAATTACACCGCTCTTGATGCGTTGGAAAAGGTCGGCAATTCTCCCAACCCCGAGGCCGTTTCGCAGGTATACGAGGTGCTCTATCACACGAATAAACAACAGGGACGTCCATCGGAGGCCCTTAGATATCTGGAGAAGTTTAAGACAAGCCAGGATTCTCTTTATGACAAAGAGAAATCTTATGAAATGGCCCGCATCGAATATAGAGATTACCTTGAAATGAAAGAACGACAAGAGGCAGCAGAGCGGGAACGGATACAGCTAACCTATGAACAACAACTGGAGCGAGAACGCTGGATCCGGTTGTCCGCAACGTCAGGCGCCACACTGTTACTTATCATTCTCATCCTTATTTACAGACTATATTCCAATAAAAAACGAGACCATCGCTTGCTTGAGCATAAAAACGAAACCATTGAAGCCAAAAACGAAGAGCTGCGGGCAAAGAATGAGGAACTGTTAGCATTAAGAGAAAAAGATCAGAAAAATCAGGAGACCGAAAGGAGGTTGCTTCGTGAAACGATCTTTCTAAAAGACCGGGAGCTGGCGGCCACAGCCATGATCAACCATGAAAAAAACAATATTCTGTCCAATATAGGGGAGAGGCTGGATGACATACACAGTCATGCCAAAGACAGCCTAAAGGAAGATTTGAGGCAGCTGAAAAGATTCGTAGAAACCAACGTCAACGACAATGAAACCTGGAACAGCTTTATCCATCAGTTTGAACAGGTGCACCCCGACTTCTTCCATAAGCTCAAGGACAGGTTTTCTGATATGTCGGTCAATGATCTTAAGCTGTGTGCTTATATAAAAGTTGGCATGGATAACAAGCAGATCGCTAATGCCAGCAACCTGGCCCTTTCAACCGTCAAAAAGAATATCAACAGAGTGAAGAAAAAGATATCTCTGACGCCCGAAGAGAGTATCAGGGACTTTTTGCTTGCATACTAATGTCAAATTGCAGACACCTTATCGGAATATCTGGTACATGTCGAAGTTGAGGAAGAGGGCATGAAGGATGGGTGAGGTTATCGCATTACTTGCTAACTTGCCGGCACTATCACTAGCAGATACACTTTTAGACAATGTTCGAAGGCTCAGATTTTCCACAATCACTCGATGAAAACCTCTTTAACGATTGGCTGGAAGCCGGCCGGAACAGCAAGCTGAGTTATACCTATATGCTCATCATTTGGGACGAACTGGACTCGAAGTATCTGCCAGTATATGCCGAGGCCCGGGAGAAAATACAGACCTACGAAAGATATCCCGGCGCAAGCAGCAACGAATCGCTAATAGCGGCCTATGATTTGTATTCGGAATCGAAGGTGGCTTAGAAATTATTGCGAAGAGCGTTTTCAGATTGCATGTGATAACCTCATCACCATCGTGGAGTAGCAACAAGTGACAAACTACTTTTCCCACGCAATTCCTTACCTTTACACCCCTGATTTTACCCTTGAAGAGCATCACCTAATGCACCACAAATTATCTTTTATAGCCTTTCTTCTTTTTGCACAGGTGGCCAGCTTAGCGGCCCAAACCAACCATTCTGGCCTGGTCAATCCCTTCATAGGCACGGGCGGCCACGGACATACTTATCCCGGCGCCAGCATGCCCTTTGGTATGGTGCAGCTCAGCCCCGATACCAGACTTGAAGGATGGGATGGATGTGGCGGCTATCACTATACCGACTCGCTGATGTACGGCTTTTCACACACCCATCTGAGTGGCACTGGCATTCCCGACTATTGCGACATACTCGTTATGCCTTTTACAGGCGACGTTCATTGGAACAACAACGAGTATTGCTCACCATTTTCCCACAGTCAGGAAAAAGCCGAGCCGGGGTATTATGAGGTATTGCTGAAAAAGCACAACATTTTGGCACGTCTGACCACAACCACACGGTCGGGCATGCATGAGTACACGTTTGAGAAAGCCGGCGAGGGCAAAATTTTATTGGATCTCAAGCACCGGGATGTGGTGCTGGAATCGTCAATGGAGATCGTCAACGACTATGAAGTCAGAGGCATGCGCCGCAGCAAAAGCTGGGCCGAGAATCAGGTGGTGTATTTTCATATCAAATTCGACAAGTCAATCAAAAACTACGGCATTGCCCTCAACGACACCTTGACAAGCGGGCTAAAAACTGCTGACGGATTGAACGTCAAATCTTATTTCAGTTTCGATTTGAAATCGGACAAAAAGCTGGCGATGAAGATTGGCATTTCGGGAGTGAGCATGGAAAATGCCTTACTCAACCTCGATGCAGAAATACCTGGGTTTGATTTTGAAGGAGTGAAAAAAGCGGCGCATACTGCCTGGAACAGGGAGCTGGGCAAAATTGACATAAAAGGTGGCACCCACGACCAGCAAGTTGCCTTTTATACCGCTTTGTACCATGCCTGCCTCAGCCCCAATACCTACACCGACGTGAACGGCGACTACCGTGGCACCGATTTGAAAGTACACACAATAGAAAAGGGTACCTATTACAGCGTATTTTCCCTCTGGGACACTCACCGGGCCTTGCACCCGCTGCACACCATCATCAATCGTACCCGCACCACCGACTGGATCAATACGTTCCTCACGCAATACCAGCAGGGCGGCATGCTGCCTGTATGGGAGCTGAGTGGCAACGAAACGTTTTGCATGATCGGTTATCACTCGGTTCCAGTGATTGCCGATGCCTACCAGAAAGGTATTAGAGGATTTGACGCTGGCCTGGCTTTGGCCGCCATGACCGACTACGCCGAAAGCGACAGGTTTGGCCACAGGCAGTACATCCGGCAGGGCTATGTAAGCAATGATGTCGATCATGAAAGTGCTTCCAAAACAGTGGAATACGCCTACGACGATTGGTGCATTGCTCAGATGGCCAGGTGGCTGGGGAAAGAGGACATCAGCGAGACCTACCTGCTGCGTGCCCAAAACTATAAGAACCTTTTTGACTATAACAATAGGTTTATCAGGGGCAAAGTGCAGGGCTTTTGGTACGCACCATTTCAAGCCAGTGAAGTCAATAACTTCTACACCGAGGGCAATGCCTGGCACTATTCGTTTACGGCCCAGCAAGACTTAAGCGGGTTAATAAAACTCTATGGGGGAAAAGAGAAGACGGCCGAGAAGCTGGAGGAATTGTTCACCACCAGCGAAGGGCTCAGTGGCCGTGACCAAAGCGACGTAACGGGACTTATTGGCCAGTATGCCCACGGTAATGAACCCAGCCATCACATGGCCTACCTGTTCGACTACGTGGGAAAACCCTGGCGTACGCAGGAGCTGGTGCATCAGATCAGCACGGAATTTTATCCCAACCAGCCCGACGGACTGATTGGCAACGAAGACTGTGGGCAGATGTCGGCCTGGTTTGTCTTCAGTGCCATGGGCTTTTACCCGGTCACACCCGGTAGTAGGGTTTATGCGATAGGAACACCTTTGTTCAACGAAGTGAAAATCCACCTGGAAAATGGTAAGACCTTTACCGTAAGTGCTCCTTTGGTGTCTGATAAAAACATCTATATCAATAAGATAACACTGAACGGTAAAGCAAGGAGCCAGACATACTTCAATCATGAAGACCTGGCCAACGGCGGTAGCCTCACATTCGAAATGACCGACAAACCCAACAAGCAATTAGGCACATTGGAGGGGCAGATGCCATACACGGCCATTGCTGAAGGCGATTTTGTGGCGGTACCCTATTTCAATATGGACAACTTCAAATTCCAGGATTCGCTTCAGGTAGATATCATGTCGATGACTGAAGGAGCGGAAATTTTCTATTCCCTCAATGGCGGTCAGTTTGAAACATACGCAACACCATTTTGGGTGAAAGAGACAGCAAAAGTGGAAGCTTATGTCAAGCGAGGGGCTGTGAACTCGCCAACAGTGGCGCAGCAGTTCTACCTGCTCCCCAACGACAAAACCATCGAGGTACTCAGTGAGGTATATCCCATGTACACTGCTGGAGGAAATGGAGCATTGATAGATGGCATCATTGGGACGGAAAATTGGAAAGCAGGGCAGTGGCAGAGCTACTACGACCAGGACTTTGAAGCAGTGGTCGACCTCAAAACTGAGCGCCCAATCAAACGGGTGGCGGTGCATGTGTTGCAGGACGTGAGCCCCTGGATTGTGTATCCCGAATCGGTAACCTTCGAAACGAGCAACGACGGGAAGATATTCACTCCGCTCACCGCTGTCAAAAACACCGTTCCGAAAGAGATGAGTGCTGCTGAAGTACAGTTTTTAGGAGCGGCGGTCAACGTAAAGGCCCGCTATGTAAAGGTAAAGGCCAAAACTGGAGGCAGGCTGCCACCTTCTCACGAAAGTGCCGGCAATCCCTCGCATTTGTTTATAGACGAGGTGGTGGTGGAGTATTGAATCCACCAACTGACAGAAGTCATTGCGGGGATTGGGATTACCACTTAACTTTCCTTTATGTCAAGTTTTAGGATAAGACCCCGATTCAAGCACCGTGTTGAAACCGTCCAGAAACACGAGCTGGAGAGTACTATTTGTGCTGCGCTGGAGCAGAACAAACAATTCACTTTCACACACTTTCCTGATCATCTGTATATCAAGATTAACCCTGGCCAACGGCACATTTGGTCCCCACAACTGCATCTGTCATTTGATCAGGAGGGGAGCGACGTCATAGTAAGAGGCTTGTACGGCCCCAATCCAACTATTTGGGCATTTTTCTTTTTCGGCTACGTGGCCATTGGTATTCTGGCACTTTTCCTCGGCATGTGGGGCGCCAGCCTCTGGAGTTTGGGTAGGGATGCGTCGATTTTGTGGAGCATTCCGGGGCTCTTCTTTGTGGCATTGAGTTTATACGCTTTTAGCCAGGCAGGGCAAAAGTTTGGTGCCCAGCAAATGTTCGACATTCATCATTTTTACGAAAGCGTCGCACACGATAAGGTGATCGTGAGTTAACTGGCTTCAAGTCGATTTTCAGAGGGAAATTGTGCTAATGGGAGACAAAAACCTATCCGCTTGCCGTGAGTATAACGGAAAGCTTTTTCGAAAAGTGCCACGATTTGACTTTAGTTTGGATTTATTTTTTTAGCCATGGCTGAATGGAAAACGGTGGATATATTGGAACCCTTTTCACCAAAATATCATCGCCATAGCACCATCTGAATCGACAAATCCAACGGCCATTCATGTGACCGAAGAAGAGGAGCGAAGCTACCTCGACCTCATTTTGCAGCAACTGGAGTGGGCACTCCGGGAGATTAACAGCGAAACCAAACGGTTCTCCAAAGAATTCCGGGAGGAGCAACGCTACCTCTACGACCAGCGCTCGGGTATGGATGAAGCAGACCTCGTCTCTGCCGGACAATCGCATAAGCGCTTTGCCTTTCAGGGGCAGGTGGGCATTGAAGCCAGACGCAAAATTACCAAGCTCAGCGAGTCGCCTTATTTCGGACGGATTGACTTTACTCGTGAAGGGGCCATCGGTAGTTTGCCGAAGCGCCTGCCGATTTACATAGGCGTGCACTCGTTCATTCCTCAGGACTCGAGCGCTTATCCTATCTACGACTGGCGTGCCCCCGTGTCGTCCATGTTTTACGACTTTGAGCTGGGTGAAGCCTGGTACCAAACTCCAGCGGGCAAGGTGAACGGCCGTATTGAACTGAGGCGGCAATACCGAATCCGCCAGGGCAGGATGGAATACATGATTGAGAATTCGGTCAATATCCAGGACGACGTGCTGCAAAAGGAACTGAGCCTGTCGTCGGACGACAAGATGAAGAACATTGTGGCCACCATCCAGCGTGACCAGAATGCCATCATTCGCAACGAAACGTCCCCGGTGCTCATCATTCAGGGAGTGGCAGGATCTGGCAAAACGTCCATCGCCATCCACCGGATTGCCTTTTTGTTGTACCGCTTCAAAGACGAGATCAGGTCTTCCGACATCCTCATCATTTCGCCCAACAAGGTGTTTGCTGATTACATCTCTAATGTGCTGCCGGAGCTGGGCGAAGCCAATATCCCCGAGATTGGGATGGAGGAGCTGGCCGGAGACCTGCTGGACAACAGATTCCGCTTTCAGACATTCCTGCAACAGGTTTTCACTACTATCAATGCTCAGGATCCATCGTTTCTTGAGCGTTTGCAATTCAAATCGACCGCCGATTTTGTCCGGGACTTGAACCGATACTTTGTACACCTGGAGAACCACTGGTTTTCGGCGGCCACTATACAGGTAGGGCGTGTGACCGTGCCGGCCGCCTTTGTGCAGGAAAAGTTTAGAGCACTTCAGCGGCTACCCCTGCTGAACCGCATGCCTGAGGTCGCCAGTGAAGTGCAGCAGTATGTGCGCACTGCCCTGGGTCGCAAGTTGTCGGGGGCTGAAAAATCGCAGATTCGGGAGGCGCTGGTGGGCGCTTCGGAACGAGCGACCGTACTGGAACTCTACCGAGGTTTTTACCAGTGGCTCCACCGGGACGACCTGTTCGAAATGCCGGGCAATGTGCTGGAATATGCCGACGTGTTTCCCCTGATTTATTGCAAGATCAGGCTGGAGGGCATGGAGCCTTACCATCACGTGAAACACCTGGTGGTGGATGAAATGCAGGACTATACACCGATTCAGTATGCGGTCTTGTTGAGGCTGTTCCCTGCGAAAAAGACCATCCTGGGCGACACCAGCCAGGCGGTGAATCTTTACAGTTCTTCGGCGACGGATATTGAAAAGGTTTTTCCTCAGGCTGACATAGTGAAACTCCACCAGAGCTACCGCTCCACGTGGGAGATTACCCACTTCGCACTCCATATCAAAGCCAATCCGGAACTGATAGCCATGGAGCGGCATGGGCTGGTGCCGGAAGTGAAGGGTTTTCACACAACAGATGAGGAAGACGAAGAGCTCCGGCGATTGGTAGAACAATTCAGCCATTCCAATCACCAGATGCTGGCCATCTTGTGTAAAACGCCGACGCAAGCCAAAAAAGTCCATTCACTGCTCGAAGGTTCCAATGTGTATTTACTCACAGAGGAGAGCACCCATTTTAAAGAAGGTGTGGTGATTGCCACTATTCCTCTGGCCAAAGGGCTGGAATTTGACGAAGTGATTGTGCCCTTTGCTTCGGCTGAACACTATCAGTCAGAATCGGATCGTAACCTGTTGTATGTGGCATGCACCAGGGCCATGCATGAGCTAACGGTGACTTTTACCGGGGAGGCTTCGGGTTTTTTGAAAGAAGGCCCTTCGTAGCCATTGAATACACGATAGAACTTCCAGATACGAGAGAAGAGATTTAAATATGCTCCATTTCAATGAAAAGTCGAGTTATATTATTCACTTCGCAGCATTAACAGTGGTCTGGAAATGAATAGAAATGGGAATTTTCCGTCTCCTTCCCGAGGCAACCCTGACGCCGGTCAAAAAGGAGTGAGGTATAGTATTCGTAAAATCCTTGTAGCAACGGGAGCAGTAATAGGTACTATGTTGCTGCTATTCAAGGTGCTTTACCCGGTATCAAAAGGTAAAACTGAAGACATGGTGCCCGTTGCGGTGCTTTCAAAAGAAGAAAATAGGGCAGTACACCGTTACATCAACGATTATCACCTTGAAGTAGCAAAAGCAAAAGGCCTGACAAAGCCTTTGGCATCAAAAGCCGAACATAAATCAGACGCTAAAGCGTTTGGTAGCCGTTACAAACTCCATGAAATAACCGACAACAAGTACTATGAAATTCCCCATTTAACAAACTCATTACCTTACCTGCAGCCATCCGCTGCAGAGTTTCTAAACCTTATAGGTGAAAGGTTTTGCGACCGACTCGAAGAACTGGAAATGACAGAGTATCGGTTTTCCGTCACCTCCATATTGCGAACCGTCGAGGACCAAAAATCGCTACGCAAAAACAACCTCAACGCCACGGCCAATAACTCGTCCCATTATTATGGCCGAACTTTTGACATTGCCCAAACACGCTTTTTTGAGAGAGGCAATAGCACACCAGTTTATTCCTACCGCCTGCGAAATCTATTATTGCGTGAATTAATCAAGCTACAGGAGGAAGGCAAGTGTTATGTACTCCTTGAAAGTCAAACGAAATGCATTCATGTAACTGTCAGGTGATGTTATAGACGTTCCTGCATATTCTATGGCAGTTATGAACAAGTAGAAGCGATTTCTTGTTTTTCGATGCATGACAAAAAGACCAGCGATACCGAAGGCAAAAGTGACCTCTGAAACCAGTGAGGAAGAAGCGTTTCAAAATACTGTAGTAAGACCAGTTATCAAAATGAAGCATGATTTGCTCATCGCCTGCACGAAGCGGTATATTGCCACCAAGAAGCCTGATTTTTCCTTGTTAAACACGGAAAAGAAGCTCCATTACGTAAACTCATGCTTTGAACAAGACCATGCGCTGAGAAGCGAACTACGGGGAGTGATTATTGGCCAGTTTACCTTACAGGAATATGAGCGTTACAGCGCCATGAGCAACGCCATCAATAAGCGAATAGTGAACATCATCAAAGAGCGGATGCTTGATCATTTGAAGTTTTTAAGTAATTGATATAAAACTCATTATTACCAGCTACTTCCATTGATAAATCAACTTAGTGCCAACTTGTTCCACTTACCCATCGGGCAGCTCTGCACGCTCGTGAGGCAGCATTTTCCGGCACATGAGTATCATTTCAAAAAACACGCTATCGTATTAAAGGATGCTGACCTGAACCCAGTGGGTAGCATCCGACTGCCACTTCATCTTGTGCTGAACGACGACCTGTCCATCATTACAAGCGAGGCCCGGGTGCTGTACATAAGTATGGAGTCGGGCTATGCCACCATCAGCCTGATGCGTGGTGGGGAGAACATGTATCACACATCGTTTGGGGCCTACATGACCCGCAAGAAGCAGGGCTTCAGTCAGATCAAGTACCTGAAAAAGAAAGGGAAATCCCGGGCTGGTTCGAGAGTGAGGTTGGCTGAAACAATTGAGTTTTTTGAGAAGATCAATTTGACTTTGACCGACCTTTTAGAGAAGTACACGGTCGACCGGCTGGCCCTCAACTGCAACACCACGTTAATCCCTTACTTGCATCAATCGAAGGTGAAATGCCCATTTGAGAAAAACGACTCCAGGCTGTACAAAATACCGGTACATATCGCACAGTCGAACTTCACCAACTTGGAAGCGGCTATAAAGAAACTCAAAGCGCCTTTGTTATTTTATGAGGAGCAGTACAGAGAGGTAATGGAGCCACTGATGGCATCCCGCAATTGAAAGAGGGTAGAGGGCGCCGCACCCTACCAAAGGTCTTGAAATTGACCCATGAACTTTTCTATATTTATTGATGGAAAAGTCTGTGACAGAACGAAACGAATGGCTCATTACCCTGACAATGATCACTGGCTTTACCGGGGCGTTTCTGTTGCAAATGTTTTCAGCCATTTTTCATCCTCCAGATTTTAGCGGAGAGTTTCCTGTTTACCCCGAAAACACTGTTATTATCATTCAATTGTCAGGAGCGTTTTTGTTGATTGGCCTCACAGTGATTGCCATGAAGGCAGAAGAAGAGGGACAAATTCTGGCAGCACCTGACTTCATCACTGGGACACCCAATCTTCTTGGAATAATTGGATAAGGT
>NZ_CAXBCJ010000033.1:0-41195 GCF_963974565.1 uncultured Imperialibacter sp.
GGTATTCGAAAGAAACCCTGTCACGTATTTCTTCAGTTGTTTTACCGTTAACGGTTTCTACTCTTAGTAAGGCGAAATACTTTTCTCCTTCTTTTGGAGGCCTGATTTGTCCCTTCACCGAATCACCAGTTTTTAAGCCAAATAGCTTAATTTGAGACGGCGACACATATATATCATCAGGGCTAGCCAGGTAGTTGTAGTCTGGAGAGCGAAGGAAGCCATAGCCGTCCTGCATGATTTCCAGCACACCTTCGTTAACGATAATACCGTCAAACTCTTTGATATTGGTGTTATAATTTCTTTTGGGCTTAAATGGAGCACGCTGCTCTTTTTGATCGCCTTTGTCTTCTCTGCCAGGTTGGTCACCTCTGTCTTCACGATTTCTCGTGTCTTCTCTAAGTTCGCCTCTCGAGTCGTTAGATATTTCTTTTTCTACCTTCTTGCCTTCTTCTACCACTTCTTTCGCTGATGTGTCATCGTCGTCAGTTTCAAGATTGAAAGACTGAAGGAGTTCATCAGCACTGCTTACCTCTCTCTTCTTTGGACGGTCATCCGATTTGCCTTCAGCAGGCTTAGCTGCGTCCTTTGCTACCACATTCTCCCTGCGAATCTTCGGTTTGTTGTTAGGCCTTCTATCGTCCTCCCTTGGCGGGCGAGCGGGCTTCGGTTTGTCCTCCGGGGCCGGGGCTGCGGCTACCGGGGTAGCGGCCTTATCTGACTTCTTTATTTTGGAAACTTCCTCTTCTGGCATCACAGCCTGGTGATCGAGGATTTTGTAGACTAATTCTTGTTTTGCAGCTTTTTTGTAGTTGGGAACTCCAAGTTTTTCTGCGATGTCTTTTAATTCTGAAAGAAGACGGACATTAAGGTCGTCAATGCTGTACATAAACTATGAATTGAGATAGTAATATTCTAAATGAAGTGGTTACAAAAAAAAGGTCGAGATTCTATTCCGTTAAAACAAAATTGATAATGAGAAACGGCCTGAGGTTTGTCGGAAAATGACGCCGCAATTATATGCTAAGCATTCATTAATAACAAGTAATTGCTGAAAAAAGACCGCTGGAGACACAAGAGAATTTAAGCGGGAACCAGCCTGAATATTTCTTTGTAAATCTCTTACTTTTGCAAACTTAACTAATTAGGCATAATGTTACAAGTTTCTGAAATACGTGCTAATAAAGAAAAGGTTCTGACAGGCCTCAAGAAAAGGGGGCTGAAAGAGGTAGACGACAAGATCGACGAGGTGCTGGCCCTGGACGACAAGCGGAAATCTCTGAAAACTGAGATGGATGTAGCTCTGGCAGAAGCCAACCAACTGGCCAAGCAAATCGGGCAGTTGATGCAAAGCGGCCAAAAAGAAGCTGCTGAGAAGATCAAATCGCAGACATCGGAGCTTAAAGAAACTTCCAAGAAATTAGGCAGTGACCTGGAGTCTACTGAAGAGCTGCTTACAAATAAACTCTATGAGCTTCCCAACGTGCCGCACGAAAGCGTGCCGGAAGGACGAACAGCCGAAGACAACGAAGTGGTGTTTCAGGTAGGCACGTTACCCAAGCTGCCCGAAAGCGCCAAGCCACATTGGGATCTCATTAAGGAGTATGACATCATCGACTTTGACCTTGGCATAAAAATAACCGGGGCCGGCTTCCCTGTTTACAAGAAACAAGGGGCCAGAATTGTGCGTGCTATGATCAACTACTTCATTGATCAGGCATTAGACGCAGGGTATCTCGAAATGAGGCCCCCCATCGTGGTCAACAAAGAATCAGGCTACGGAACGGGCCAGCTACCGGACAAAGAAGGGCAGATGTACCACGCCACCGCCGATGACTTGTACCTTATCCCAACGGCGGAGGTGCCCATTACCAACCTCTACCGGGACGTAATTCTGGCTGATGACGAACTACCTGTGAAGAATGTGGCTTACACGCCCTGCTTCAGGAGAGAGGCGGGCAGCTGGGGTGCACATGTGCGTGGCCTAAACAGGCTCCACCAGTTTGATAAGGTGGAGATAGTACAGGTAACCACCCCTGAGGCGTCGTACAAAGCACTCGACGGAATGAAGAACCACGTTGAGCGGCTTATCAAAAACCTTGAGCTCCCTTACCGCATTTTGAAGCTATGTGGAGGCGATATGGGCTTCACCTCTGCGCTTACCTTCGACTTCGAAGTATACTCTGCGGCACAGAAAAAATGGTTGGAGGTGAGCTCTGTGTCCAACTTTGAGACTTACCAGGCCAACAGGCTCAAGCTGAGACGCAAGGTGGACAAGAAGACGGAACTGCTTCACACCCTGAACGGAAGTGCGCTGGCCCTGCCAAGGATACTGGCAGCCATGCTGGAAAACAACCAGACCCCCGATGGGATCAAGATTCCGAAGGTGCTGGTTCCCTACACAGGATTCAATATGATCAAGAAATAATTTAACGCATAAGCCTGAAACAAACCTTTCAGGCTTTTTTTATCTCTTTAACCCATTCAACCATGAGAAAATTATCCATTCTTGTCGTTTTAGCCGGCCTTGTCAGCCATTGCTCACAACCTCCAAAAGAAGAGGCCATCATTTACCCAACCACCGAAAAGGTAGCACATGTTGATGAGTACTTCGGCACCAAAGTAGAGGATCCCTACCGATGGCTGGAAAACGACACGTCGGCAGCCACCGCTCAATGGGTGGAAGCGGAAAACAAAGTGACCTTTGGCTACCTGAACAATATCGACTTTAGGGAGGCAGTGAAAGAGAGGCTTACAAAGCTTTGGGACTATGAGAAAGTGTACGCCCCATTTAAACGTGGCGACTACTATTATTTCTATAAAAATGATGGGCTTCAAAATCAGAACGTGCTTTACCGGGTGAAAAATCTTGGAGATGAACACGAAGAGTTTTTGAATCCCAATACATTCTCTGCCGATGGCACCGTGTCGCTTGCAGGCCTGAGCTTTTCTAAAGACGGTTCACTTGCCGGTATGCTGCTGTCAGATGGCGGCTCTGACTGGAGAAAGGGTGTGCTTTTTAATACCACCACGAAAGAGCTAGTTGGAGACACTTTGAGAGACTTAAAGTTCACAGGCTTTTCATGGAAAGGCAACGAAGGTGTCTATTATAGCAGCTACGACAAACCTAAAGATGGCAGCGTGCTTTCAGGTAAGACACAGCACCATAAACTTTACTTCCACAAGCTCGGCGAGCCTCAGGCAAGCGACAAGCTGATTCTGGGTGGAGCCGAATTCCCCAGACGCTACGTGGGAGCTAACCTGACGGAAGACGAGCGCTTCCTGGTTATCTCCGCTTCTGTTAGCACAACCGGCAATGAGCTCTACATTCAGGATTTAACGGTTCCGAACAGCCCGATAAAGCCAATTGTAGACAATGTGGATAAAGACCACTATGTAATTGACAACGACGGAGAGACCTTATTTATCTTCACTAACCTGGACGCTCCTAACAACAGGATTGTGAAGACCTCGTTTGCTGACCCGACGCCAGCCACCTGGGTAAATGTAATTCCTGAAACCAAAAACGTGCTCAGCGCCAGCACTGCCGGGGAGAAGATTTTTGCTGAATATCTGGTGGATGCCAAGTCCGAAATCAAACAATATAACCGGAAAGGCGAACTGGAAAGGGACGTCGAGCTGCCAGGTATTGGAAGCATTTACGGCTTTGGAGGCGAAGAAAGTGACACCGACATCTATTACACGTTTACCTCATTCACTTATCCAAGTTCGATCTTCTCCTATAACATTGCCTCAGGAAAATCCACCCTGTATCAGCAACCAAAGGTCGACTTCAACCCTGAAGATTACACCACCGAGCAGGTTTTCTATAGCAGCAAGGATGGCACGAAAATCCCCATGTTTATCACTTATAAGAACGGACTTGAAAAAAATGGTAAGAACCCCACCTACCTCTACAGCTATGGCGGGTTCAATATCAGCATGACGCCTGGCTTCAGTGTTTCCAGGATTGTGTGGTTGGAAAATGGTGGCATCTATGCGCAGCCCAGCATTCGTGGCGGTGGTGAGTACGGCGAAGAATGGCACCTTGCTGGCACCAAGATGAAAAAACAAAATGTGTTTGATGACTTCATAGGTGCTGCCGAGTATCTGATCAAAGAAGGTTATACCAGCAGCGACTACCTGGCTATTGCCGGTGGCTCCAACGGAGGCCTTCTGGTGGGCGCCACTATGACACAACGCCCGGAACTATTTAAGGTGGCGCTCCCTGCAGTAGGCGTTATGGACATGCTTCGCTATCACACTTTCACGGCTGGTGCCGGTTGGGCTTACGACTACGGGACTTCAGAGGAATCAGAAGAGATGTTCAAGTACATTCTGGGCTATTCGCCTGTGCATAATGTGAAAGAAGGTGTAAAGTATCCTGCGACCCTGGTTACCACAGCTGATCATGACGACAGGGTGGTGCCTGCTCACTCATTTAAGTTTGCCGCTCAGCTACAAGCCAAGCAGGCCGGCGACAATCCGGTGTTGATTCGAATTGAAACCAGAGCAGGTCATGGGGCCGGAAAGCCAACTTCCAAAATTATAGAAGAGGCCGCTGATCTCTACTCTTTTACCTGGTACAACATGGGTGTTGTGCCTGAAGTGGCCAAAAAAGCGATGTAAATAGCCGCTGGCTTGATGTATTAAATGAAAGGGGCATTTTGGCCCCTTTTTTATTTCATTGAGATGAGGATGTCTATACATTTAAGGTAACAAAGAGAATCATACCGTTTAACCATGGAAGTTAACATACGTGAAGGCATCGCTGAAGACCTACCGCAGGTGCTGAAGCTTGTAAAAGAGCTGGCGGAATACGAGAAGGCGCTTCATGAAGTCAACAACAGCGTTGATAAAATGGAAGAAGACGGCTTCGGCGAGCATCCGGTCTTCGGCTTTTTTGTGGCGGAGAAAGGCGCAACCATTATCGGCATTGCCTTGTACTATTACCGCTACTCAACCTGGAAAGGCAAGAGGATTTATCTGGAGGACATCGTGGTGACCCAGTCGGAAAGGGGAAGTGGAATTGGTAAGCAGCTATTTGATGCCTCTATCCGAAAAGGAAAGGAAACCAATTGCACAGGCATGATGTGGCAGGTTCTTGATTGGAACGAACCTGCCATCAATTTCTACAAAAAATACGGCGCAAGGTTTGACAACGGCTGGCTCAACTGTCACCTCGATTTTTAGCAATCACTTATTCTACCAGCTCTCCCTCTATCACCGGAGGCTTCATGGTGGGCGCAAAGCTCCATTTGAAATCAAGCATGACATCTTCACCTTCAAAAGTACAGGTGATTGTCTCTGTATGGGGGCTTTCAATATATCGCAGGGTTAACTCCAGCACATTCTCTTCTTTCCAGGAATAAGCCGCAGCAACTTTGAATGGAGGCAGGCCTTTCAGCGCATTTTTTGCTCTGGCTACCAGGTAGGGGCCTGGTCTTTTGGTTTGCGAATACTTCCACTCTCCCCAGCCAATAGGAATCTTATAGGTGTCATTTTTATACTTCAAAGCCACATCACTTCCAGCCGACCCAAACTGGAAACTTATGCTCTCCATATTTCTTCCATTGGAATCAAGCTTAAATACTTTGCCTGACAGGGCTCCTTCCATAGTGGATGCCAAGTCGGCTGATGGGAGTTGCAGTGAAAGAGAGGCGATTTTTCTCTCAAGAGATGCCACCGCTGCGGCATCAACGGGCAACTCATCGTCGGCCATAGCTGGAAGCAACTGGTCCCAAACCATATTTAAAATCCCCTGCATATCAGATGTTTCCGACGTAATGGCAATGACTGCGTCCCGATCCGGCATCACGATGATGTATTGACCAAAAGCACCGTCGCCCCGAAAGGCATTATTGCGGCAGCGCCAAAACTGGTAGCAATAGCCCTGCAGCCAGTCACTCTTTGCTTTGGTTTCTGCCGGAAGCTCCGGCGACTGCTGTATTTTGAAAGAAGTTGCTTCAGCTATCCACTCCTCTGAAAGGACTTGCTCCCCGTTCCACTTACCTTTTTGGAGCAAAAGCTGTCCAAATTTAGCCATGTCCTCCGTCTTCAGCCTTAGCCCCCAGCCACCTGTGTTGTTGCCTACGGGGTCAGTCTCCCAATCGATCCCTTGAATATGCAAAGGATCGAACAGCCTTGGTTTCAAATAGTCGATGACTTTTTGCCCTGTTACTTTAGTAACAATAGCCGACAACATGTAAGTAGCCATCGAATTGTAGAGAAATTTTGTTCCCGGCTTGTTGATGATGGGCGTGTAAAGGAATGACTTTACCCAGAGGCTGTCGCCAGGTATGGTGGCCGACGGGTCT
The DNA here is from genome assembly GCF_963974565.1 of uncultured Imperialibacter sp. Lineage (NCBI taxonomy): Bacteria > Pseudomonadati > Bacteroidota > Cytophagia > Cytophagales > Flammeovirgaceae > Imperialibacter > uncultured Imperialibacter sp. Next base: position 6,315 of record NZ_CAXBCJ010000033.1, read on the forward strand.
GGATCCTGCCCCACCGACATGGTGAGCAGGTCTTTGACCGTGAGGGCAGCCATGAAGTCGCTCACGCTATCAGTAACATATTCGGGGAAAAACGAAATAACCGAGTCATTGACAGTCAGCAGTTTTTCCGTGACAGCAAACCCAATGGCTGTTGAGGTAAAGCTTTTACTTGTAGAGTACATGGTGTGCGGCAGCTCTGGGCCATAGGGACTCCACCAGCTCTCGGCGATCACTTTTCCATGTCGCAGAAACATGAAACTGTGGAATTCGTGCTTGCTGGTGTCAGCTGATTCAAGAAAAGCCTGAATGCTGGAGGAGGGTACGCCCTCAGCTTCCGGAACGCCTCTTGGAAGGTCAATAACTTTTTCTTCTACAGGCTTTTCGCAGGCGGCAAGAAAAAGAAAAAAGAGGTATACCCCATAAAGGGCCTTCATGTTGAACTGCTTGATCATAGCGGAAGTGGCATTGAGTGGATTTACCTAATAAAACTACTACTACTTCCTTTGATTAGCAATTATAGATGACTAATGACCATTTTCTTGTTCAGGAACTTGGCATAACGTTGGGCGGCTACCTCTATTAATTTGAGGGTAGATTTCGAAACGGCTTCAAACAGCTTTGTTTCAATAAAAACAGTTTCCTTTTTTATCGCTCTTTTCCACGTACCCTTCACTTGTCCACTCACCGCAATGACTGGCGAGAAAATGCCATTATTTGATATGGCCTTGCTATTGTGGACAGAGGGAAGGGCGGCGGTTCGATCCTTGTAGCTGATGTAATACTCATCGTAAGACGGCAATAAAAAGACTGACTTTGTTTTTTCGACGGCCTCCACTGTATCTGAATCGAACCAATAAACCTGCTCATCAAACTTTTCGGAGCCCAACTGATGTCTTACCATTTCCAGGGCCCTCCTGGCCTCTCCAGCCCGAAGTCCAGACCACCAGCAAAAATCCGCTTCCGTAGCAGGTCCGTGGCTTTTGAAGTAGGTTAGGGCAAGCCTCGCCAGGGACTCCTCTTTGCTAAGCAACACCTTCTTTGGCACTCTTTGGTCAAGCAGGGCATAGGTATGTTTCCCTCTTTGTGATACGCCGCTACAAATTACCTGCTCCAGTTCCGCCCACATCAGAAGATGGGAAGACCGGTTTTCCTTTAAACTTATCCCTTCTTCTTCAAACCCAGCCAAAAGATCTTGCCGGGTCATATGCTGACCGACTTCGAGCTTTTGTTCTATCAGTCTGTTACTTTTAGAAAGTATCTGTGGTGTTAGTCCCAACTCTTTCTGTCGTGATTTTGCCGCAACTTTAATGTTTTGTGCGGTGAGCTCCAGCATCCAGTAAATGTCTTCCGGCGCTACAAGATGCCAGGTTGGTCTGAGGGCATGGGTTCTTAAAATACTGCCTTCGTCGAGCGCCTTTGTAATATCTTGTTCAGTGGCCCCGGAAAGTCTGGAGCCAACCGCCCACTTAATAAAATAAGGATCCTGAGCCTGCATAGCTCCCATCCAACTCACGAGCTGCGTTGCTGACTCAAACCGATTTCGGGTTATCCGCTGATTAGCCAGTCTAGCCATCGTTATGAAGGAATTGTCCATGACCCTACGGCTGAAGAGTTTAGTCCACCTGCTCCATCAGCGTTCGAAAAGCTACGTGTTTGTTTTTATACCTTTCCATGTGAGCTTGTACCAGCGCCGGGGCATAGGTTTCAAGATATTCGTTTACTTGCTTCACAGAGGCAGCAAAAAATTGCACACTGTATGTGGCACTCCCGTCTCCTTCATCGTGAAGGAGCTTAAATATTTTGCTTTCAACAAACATTCCGGTAGCCATAACCTTTGGAATATGAATGGACTTTATCCAATGCAGCCATTCGTCTTCAACTACTGATTCTATATTAACCGTGACGTTGTATAATACCATAAATTCAGCCCTTTGGCAGGGGGTAGACTGTTGAACAAGTTGGCAAATTCTGTACTATTTTCAAACCAAACAAGCAGCGGCAAGTTTACCTTTCTAACTTTGAATAATGAGCAGTAAAAACAAGGCGGCACTGGTAATTGTGGTACTTCATGTGGTTGGCACTATTGGTATGCTGCTACCAGAGTGGGCACCTTTGATGAGGCAACTGACACCTCTCAACCTTTTGATAGTGGCTGCGCTTGTGATCATTTTTCAGCAAAGCAAAACCCCTTCCTTCTACGCCTATGCATTGCTGTGTTTTTTAATCGCCTTTTTTAGTGAGGTAATTGGCGTACAAACAGGCTGGCCATTCGGAAGTTACGAATACGGAGCCACTTTAGGGCCCAAGCTCTTCGGCGTGCCTTTGCTTATCGGCACCAACTGGCTGATACTGGTAGTATGTACAGCTTCCCTTACACGCTCCATCAACAACAAGTGGCTGGCATCACTGGCTGGTGCATTGCTGATGGTGGGATTGGATATGTTGCTGGAGCCGGTAGCTATCATGTCGGACTACTGGAGCTGGCAGGGGTCGGGCATTCCAATTCAAAACTATATTAGCTGGGGAGCGCTTGCCTTTGTGCTCCATAGCATACTTCACCATTTTGGTTTTGAAAACAAAAATGAGCTGGACAAATACGTTATTTTGTCTCAGGCATCTTTCTTTGCGCTCGTTGGCTACCTGGGCTAACAAAGTTTTTCAAACATTTTAGTTGAGCATTAAGTTTGTCTCATCATAAACCGATTATAAGATCACGTGTAAATTAGAGTGCGATAACGTTTAAGTAAGTGAGCAACTATTCAATCAAAGACCTCGAGCATTTATCTGGTATCAAAGCCCACACCATCCGGATTTGGGAGCAACGGTACAATTTTATCAAGCCCAGCCGCTCAGATACCAATATAAGAAGTTACGACGACCTCGATTTGAAGCTTATTCTCAATGTTTCTCTATTGAAAGACAATGGATTCAAAATTTCTCACATAGCTGACATGAGTTCTCAGGAAATAGCCGAGGAAGTTTTGGCCCTTACCGACAAACACCTGCGTTTCCCTGAGCAAATCCATGCACTTACTTTAGCGATGATTGATATGGACGAAGACAGATTCGAAAAAATCATGTCGTCTAACATTCTAAAGCTAGGGTTTGAAAAAACCATGCTTAATATCGTCTATCCTTTTCTCTCCAAAATCGGCGTCCTTTGGCAAACCGGAAGTATCAATCCAGCCCAGGAACACTTTATTTCGAACCTGATTCGGCAAAAGCTGATAGTTGCCATTGACGGACAATATTCGTCGGACCCTTCAAATGCAAGAAAATATCTCCTTTATCTTCCGGAAGGTGAGCTTCATGAGTTGAGCCTTCTTTTTGCCGACTATGTGATCAGGTCAAGGCACAATAAGAGCATTTACCTTGGGCAGTCGCTACCTCTTCAGGATCTGGTGTCAGTTTATAACCTGCACAAGCCCGAATTTATCCTTTCTATTCTCACATCGGTTCCTGGTATCGACCAGGTGCAACGTTATGTAAACAAGCTTTCGGGCCTATTCCCCGAATCAACTATCCTTTTGTCCGGGTACCAGGTAATAGGACAGGATATACAGGCCCCTGATAATGTGGTCATTTTTACACGCTCCGAGCAGATCACGAGTTTTGTTGAAGAACACAGCACCGAGGCTTAGTATTCTCAAAGGCATCTATCTCCTTTCTTTCGAAGAAACCTGAATACACTTTTATCGATAAGTGATAAGCCGCATGCCTTGCTCAGGTTAGCTCACGGGGTCATTCAGTCTCGCAAAGTCATTTTGTTTAACAATAACAAAATTAAATTAAACAAAACATTGTAGTTTGTTTAATAGTTTGTAGTTTTGATTAAACAAAATAGCTGACCGATATGACTGCTTTAGAATTCAATTACACTCTCAAAGAAATGTCAGGATCATTGAAACCATTCGCACTGAAGCTGACCAGGGATATGGAAGATGCGAATGACCTCATTCAGGAAACAATGTTGAAGGCATTCAAAAACCGTGAAAAATTTGCCCCCGGCACCAATATCAAGGCATGGCTATACACAATCATGAAGAACACCTTCATTACCAACTACCAAAGAATGGTAAGAAGGAACACCTTTATTGACACTACTGACAATCTGCACTACATCAATTCATCCGGGAGCAGTGTGCAAAACGATGCCTATTCCAGCTTTACAATGGAGGACATTGAACAAGCGCTGAACAACGTAGATGATGTGTACAAGAGTCCATTCATGATGTATTTCCGGGGATTCAAGTACCACGAGATTGCAGACAAGCTTCAAATACCGATTGGCACCGTTAAAAACCGTATCCACATTGCCCGCAAAGAATTAAAGGCTAAATTGACTCCTTACGCTCACAGCTTCTAATTTATGCCAGCACTGGATATTTGCGTTATCGGCTCAGGTTTTGCAGGGCTATCAGCAGCCACTTGCCTGGCTGATCAGGGCCACAATGTCATTTTACTGGAAAAAAATAAAACGATTGGAGGCAGGGCAAGGAAGCTTGAAGCCGAGGGCTTCATGTTTGACATGGGCCCCTCCTGGTATTGGATGCCTGATGTTTTTGAGCGGTATTTTGCGCTTTTCGGCAAGAAGCCCTCTGACTACTATCATTTGAAAAGGCTTGACCCGTCTTACACCGTGGTGTTTGATAAGAATGACCACATGAAGGTGCCTGCCAAAATGAGTGAACTAGAGGCTCTTTTTGAATCACTTGAAAAGGGTGCCGGAAAAAAATTGCAAGCCTTTCTTTCACAGGCTGAATACAAATACGAAGTTGGTATTAACGACCTTGTGTACAAACCGAGCCGCTCATTGCTCGAGTTTATTGACCCACGACTCTTAAAAGGCCTGGTGAAGATGGATGTGTTTCAAAGTATGTACAGTCACGTCCGAAAATTCTTCACCAACGACAAGCTGATCCGGCTGATGGAGTTCCCTGTGCTCTTTCTTGGCGCTATACCGGAAAACACACCGGCGTTGTACAGCCTGATGAACTATGCCGACATGTCGCTGGGCACGTGGTATCCGGAGGGAGGCATGTATAAAGTGATTGAGGCAATGGTTAGCCTGGCAGAGGATAAAGGTGTGAAGATCCTGACTGACCATGAAGTGGAGAAAATAGTGGCAAAGAATGGGAAAGCTGAAAGTGTGCTTACCGCCAAAGGTGCCTTCAAAGCTGATGTGGTGGTGGCCGGTGCCGACTACCACCATGTAGACCAGCACCTGCTCGACTACGAATACAGAAATTATACCCCAAAGTACTGGGAGAAAAGAACCATGGCTCCTTCCAGCCTTTTGTTCTATATCGGGCTGAACAAGAAACTAGAAAATATTACCCATCACATGCTGTTCTTCGACCAGGATTTTGGCCCTCATGCGAAAGAAATTTATGAAACACCTGCTTGGCCAAGCAATCCTTTATTCTACTTGTCTGCCACTTCGGTAACAGACAATACCGTGGCACCCAAAGACTGCGAAAACCTTATTCTACTCATCCCGGTAGCACCTGGGCTGAAAGACGATGAGGCAACGAGAGAAAAATATTATAACATCATCATGGACAGGCTGGAAATCTTAATCGGGCAGAAGGTGAAAAACCATGTGATTTTTAAACAAAGCTATGCGCACAATGATTTCATAAAGGATTACCATGCTTTCAGAGGAAATGCCTATGGTCTTGCTAATACGCTGAAACAAACGGCGATTTTGAAGCCTTCGTTGAAAAACCGGCATCTAAAAAATTTATATTACACTGGGCAATTAACAGTGCCGGGCCCGGGTGTGCCCCCTACGCTTATTTCAGGCCAGGTGGTAGCCAATGAAATAAAAAAAGACTTTGTCAGATAATAGTAACACTATGAACCACATAGATCTTTTTGACAGCACCGCATTAAAAGTAAGCCAGCTTGTTACAGAGCGCTACAGCACGTCTTTTACCCTTGGGATTAAGACGCTGCACAAAAAATTCAGAGATCCAGTGTTTGCTATTTATGGGTTTGTCAGGTATGCCGACGAAATCGTAGATACGTTTCATGACCACAATAAAAAGGCGCTGCTGGAAAGATTTAGAAAAGACACCTACGATGCTATTGACGAGAAGCTAAGTTTCAATCCGATACTACATTCATTTCAATCCGTTGTCAATCAATACAAGATAGAGAACGAACTCATCGACGCCTTTCTGCGCAGCATGGAAATGGACATTATCCAGAATGAATACAATGAAAGTGGTTACCAGGAGTATATATACGGCTCGGCAGAGGTAGTTGGACTCATGTGTCTGAGAGTATTTTGCGAAGGGGACGACGAGCAATTCCGGTCGTTGAAAGCGCCTGCCCGAAGACTGGGGGCGGCTTTCCAAAAGGTGAATTTTCTAAGAGACATCAAAAGCGATTTTAAGGACAGGGGGCGTACCTATTTTCCAGGTGTAGACTTCAATAATTTCTCACAAATCAGCAAAGCTCAGATTGAATCCGACATTCAGCAGGACTTCGACGCTGCCTACGAAGGCATCAAAAGGCTGCCCAAAGGGGCACGGCTTGGCGTGTACCTGGCCTACGTATACTACCTGACACTTTTCAGCAAGATTAAGAGGCTGCCGGTTGCCAGAATAATGACTGAAAGGATCAGGATACCTGACTCGAAGAAGATCATTTTGCTGTTCCAAACCTACCTAAAGCATAGTTTAAACAGCTTCTGATGTCACTCTATCTTTGGCTACATATTGCCACGATCTCATTTCCCCTCGTCAGGTCATTCGAACCAAGAATTGCCTATGCCTCCAGATGGAAGGCATTATTTCCCGGCATTATTCTAACTGCCGGTTTCTTTATTGTTTGGGACGTCATCTTCACAAAAGGTGGTGTCTGGGGCTTCAACGCCGATTACCTCACCGGGCTGTTTTTATTTCATCTTCCGATTGAAGAGTGGCTCTTCTTTTTCACCGTCCCATTCGCATCAATATTTATTTATGATTGCGTCATTTATTTTGACAAAGGAAATAGGCTAAATGTAAAACTAAGTTGGCTGGCGACTCTGCTGGGTTGCCTCTTGATAATTCTGGCCGCCCTCAACATTCACAGAGACTACACATTCTACAGTTTTCTGTTCGCTGGGCTGCTGTTGCTTGCTCAGGGGCTTTTATTAAAACCTGCCTACCTGGGGCATTTCTTTGTAGCATACCTCATCCATCTTATCCCCTTTCTGTTGGTCAATGGTATCCTCACCGGGGGAGTGACTGAAGCGCCTATTGTTTGGTACAACAATGCAGAAAATATAGGCATACGAATTTGGACGATACCCGTTGAAGACACGGTTTATGCGCTGCTGCTGTTGCTCATGAACATTACATATTATGAATTCTTTAAATCGAGATTTGGTCTCAAACATAATTGAAGTTAGATGGTTAAATAAAGTATGCTGAACCTACGTGTAAATATCGATCCTCATTCTGGCTTCTGCTTTGGAGTGGTGTATGCCATTGAAATGGCGGAAGACATTCTGGAAGAGGAAGGCCGGTTGTTTTGCCTCGGCGATATTGTACACAACGACGAGGAAGTGAAACGGCTTGAAAAGAAAGGCCTGAAGATTATCAATCACGACGAGTTAGGCGACATCAGGGACGCCAAAGTGTTGATCAGGGCACATGGTGAGCCGCCATCAACCTATTCTTTGGCCGTTGACAACAACCTGGAGCTGATAGATGCGTCGTGCCCAGTGGTGCTCAAGCTTCAAAACAGGATCAAGAATTCTTTCGACAAAAAGGAAACGATTTACATCTATGGCAAGCCTGGTCACGCCGAAGTAGTCGGGCTGCTTGGCCAGACCAACAATCAGGCTGTGGTTTTTCAGGACATTGCTGAACTGGACATCCCTTCGCTGCCAAGGGAGTTGACCCTGTATAGCCAGACTACCAAAAGCACTGACAAGTTCTATGAAATCACCCGTTTGCTCACCGAAGCAGGTATAAGAGTGAACCCTAATGACACCATTTGCCGACAGGTATCGAATAGAGATAAAGAACTGAGGGACTTCGCCCGGCATTTTGACAAGATTGTGTTTGTGTCAGGTACAAAGTCGTCGAACGGCAAAGTGCTTTATCAGGTATGCAAAAATACCAACCCCGATACCTACTTTATCAGCAACGCTGCTGAGTTGGAGAAACAATGGTTTAAGCCTGGTGACACGGTTGGCATTTGCGGTGCCACCTCCACACCCATGTGGCTGATGGAGTCGGTAAGGGACGAGTTGCTGACCTATTGATTACCTTTGTAGTGAAATTCTTGAAATGATCTGGTTGCTCTACACCTTTCTTGTCATTGGCACTTTCTTCTTTATGGAAGCAATGGCCTGGTTTACCCATAAATACATTATGCATGGGATTTTATGGACTTGGCACCGGTCACACCACAAAGTGCACGACCATGCCCTGGAGCGCAACGACCTTTTTGCATTGGTTTTTAGTATTCCCTCTGTCGCTTGTATCGTACTGGGATCAGAAATTCCAGAGATACGCTGGCTGATGTTCGTTGGCTTTGGCATTCTGGCTTACGGGCTTTTCTACTTTATTTTCCATGATGTGATTGTGCATAGGCGGATCAAAATCAAGTACAAAGCCAAAAGCAAATACATGAAGCGGATCATGAATGCCCACCACGTGCACCATGAAGTGCACACCAAGGAAGGAGCCAGAGCTTTTGGTTTCTTGTATGCGCCAAAGAAGTACGAGAAGGAAAAAGGGAAAACGTCCTGAAAATCCTCTTTCCTTCTGTTTCAAAATCCCATTTTATCCATTCTTCACATCCATCTCTGACTACTTCCCGAGGGCTAGGCCAAGCGTAAAAATCGAAGCTCTTCTAAAGGCTTAGTTGATTAACTAAATAATTAGTTACTTTCTATTTTATTTGCTACATTTAACTTCACCAATTGTGATATTGATGCGAATATTAATACTAACAGCTCTACTATTAGTCGTACTCGGCAAGGTAAAAGCACAAGACTATGTGATCTTTGAAGAAGAAGACACTATTATTTATTCGTTACTTAATAAACCAGCGCCCAACTTTCAAGGATACAACCTGAAAGATAGTCTCATTAACTTCGGAAGCTATGAAGGGCAGAAAATCTTGTTGCATTTTTGGAGTAAGTATTGCGGATCGTGTCTGAAGGAAGTGCGAGATTTAAACAGACTGGCTACGGAGTTTGGCAATGACGTTAAGATCCTTAGTGTCCTTGAAGAAGGTAAAGCTGAGGTAACCAACGCAGAGGGGAATTTCTTCAACGTAGAACTCAACTCTACCGGTTACTATCAGTTTGCTGACAGCATTCACCATACAAAATTGATCGACTTTGAAATTCTCCCAAATGGCGCTCGAATTCGTGAGATGTTCAAAGTGCCAAAAATGTTCCCGTCAACGCTGGTAATAGATAGTGAGTTCATTATAAAGGAGTTCTCAGATGGCTATCTATTGGATGCAATGAATCCAAAGGAAGGAAACTATTTGCACTTGCTTGAGATGCTAAAGAAGGCTGAGTAAGTATCAACAAATTTAATATAGTGGAACAAACGTCTTTTGCCTGCCAAATAAGGCATATTACTCCATTTCTACTTTTTGGGGTTTTATTACCTAAGTGCAAGCCCAGAAGCTATTACCGGCTCTCTCCTACACTTGCCGGGCACCTAAGAACAACTTTACACTTCCGCATTAAACAGTTTGAAAAAACGAGCTTCGTATGGCGCCAAAAGTGACGGACTATTTACTATTTTGGCTGCAAAATAAATATGCTCAATGAGGCAAGTAGTAGCTGGTTTGCTTTTCTTAGTGATTTTGACCCAATGTAAAGTCCCTAAACCGTATCAATTTCAATTGCCTTTTTCAAAAAAATCTGAAAAAAGTCATTCAAATGATTTTATCCCGGGTGCTGAGGAAGAAGATCCATTTTTTGATACGTTGACCTACTTCGAAAAAGAGCAGGAAAAAGAAGCGCTATATTCTCCGGAGTTCAAAGCCAAAAATCTAAATCTGGGCCTCGCCGGAATGCCATCTGATTCATCCATTGTTCCTATTGACCCTGAAATTCTCAAAAGCGACACATCTCAATTGTCTCCAAAGAACAGCGCTATTCAAAAAACCAGTGGATTGGCACAAATCAGCTTCTTCTCTGCGCTGGCGACCATCGCACTGTTCCTTTTACCTATTTCGTACCCCGCTCTTGCTTCTTTTTTGTTCTTGGCAACAGCCGCCTCAGCCCTAACCACCGGACTGATTGCCATTCAGCGCATTAGAAAGAAGAACCAAAGTGGCTATGGCATGGCTCTGTTTGGAATGAGCATCGGCACCCTTGTACTGTCGATAGTCGGCCTGCTTGCTTTCTATGGTTATGTCTTGAATTAGTAGCCGTTTGGTGATCATTTGCTGATCTGCAACTTAGTCCATTTATTCATCCCTCAAGGCAAGCACCGGGTTTTCCTTCGCCGCTCTTAACACAATGAGGCCAACGCTGATCAGGGCAAACAACAAAACGAGTCCACCAGCAGCCACGAATATTGCCGGATCCAAAGCTATATGGTAAGCAAAGCCCTGTAGAAAGTTGTCCATCAGGTAATACGATGCGGGAATCGCAATGACGAAAGCTATCGCCACAAGTAGTAAATAACCCTTCGTTAACGACACCGCCAACTCGCTCAGCGATGCACCCATTACTTTTCTGATACTGATTTCCTTTCGTTTTCGCCGGATCATGAACGAGGCCACACTAAACAGGCCAAGCGATGCGATGATCAATGCCAGTATTGAGAAAAGTGCGGCAGAAAACCCGATGCGCTCCTGCTCGGCATACATGGCAGCAAACTCCTGGTCAACAAAAAAGTAGTCGAGCCCTTCGTAAGACTGCAACTCCCGCCAGTCGGCCTCCACCCTTGCGAGCACCTCCTGGGTTTTACCTGGCTCAAACCGAATGACTACAAAGTTGAAAAAGTCCTGAATGGGGTAGTGCATAAGCGGTTCGATATCATTTTTTAGTGACTGATAATGAAAATCCTCTGTTACGCCAACCACTTTTACAAGTGTACAACCCGCTTCGCCGCCATCACAAAGGTACTTCCCTTCTATCGACTCCCAGCCCAAAGCCTCCATCGCCTTCTTATTGATGACTGCTGCATTGGAGTCGCTGGCCAGGATTCTGTCGAAGCTCCGGCCTTCCACAAATTTCACTCCGAGAGTCTCAAAGTAGTTGTCGGCTACGTAGGCCTGCTTCATGTGTAGGCCGTTTTGAGTATCATCTTTATCCGTCAACCGATTGTAATTATCCCAGTATCGTCCGGGTACATTGTATCCAAAGCTGACAGAGCCAACACCCGGCACAGCCTTATAATCGTCCTGCCAGAGCTTGATTCGTTTCAGCACTTTCTCCGAATCACTAAAGTTTTCGGAATTAACTGAGATAGCCAGCAACTGGCCATCAGCAAAATTGAGGTCTTGCTCTTTCATAAATTGAATTTGCTTCCAAACCACCAGTGTTCCTGCCATCATAAAAATTGAAGCGGCGAACTGGAAAACCAACAAAGACTTTCGCACGACATCGCCAGATTTCCCCACGGAACCCGCTCCGTTCAGGCCTTCCTTCGGTTTAATGGAAGTGGCATAAAAAGATGGGAACAATCCACTGAGGAGCCCCACGCAAAAGACAAACATCAGAGAGACACCAATGAGATTGAAATAGTCCAGTGTGGTAAGCTGTAGTTCTATTGAGAACCTTTCTTCAAGGCCCGGCAGCATCAGGTAAACGACCAGCCAGGCTAATGCAGCCGCTAAAAAATTCACCATGAGCGACTCAATGATAAACTGCGATATGAGCTGCCGTCTATTTGAGCCAAGCACCTTTCTTATCGTTACTTCTCTGATCCTGACAAGCGCCTGTGCCGTGGCCATGTTGATAAAATTGACCGAGGCTATCGAGACGATTATGACTGCCACTATAGCGAGCAGGTTAACAATTGACGCATTGTCTGTATCCACCGTTCGGTAGGCCGCCAGCGGCAACAAGGCAATGGCAATATCCTGTTGTTTGTTCGCAAAATTATCTGCCACAATTTTCGCTAGTTTGTCATCAATCTTTTCTGGTGTTACACCACTTTCCAACATCGCAAAGGCCGGCATGAAGGTGTTGTACCAGTTGGCCATCTCAGGATCCCTCAGCCATTCAGGCCTGTTGTCCCATCCTGTGAGCACATCAAACTGCATGCTGCTGTTTGATGGCAAATCTTCCAAAACCGCTCCGACCAACCAGGTTTTTTTTGACTGGCTTTCCTGAACCTGCCTGCCTACTGCGGGCTCAAAACCAAACAATTTTTTTGCGACCGTCTCAGTAATTGCCAACTGATCCTTTGTCGACAGCGTCTGTTGAAAATCTCCTTCTTTGACTTTAAAGTCAAACATCAACGCAAAATCAGGATCGACAAGTTTGATGACTTCATGAACTCTTCCATTGTTGGTTTCGAGCCACGGACTGTCCCAGCCGCCGTACCGTGTAGACAGTACTACTTCGGGCAAGCCTTCTTTTAATTTGGGAGCCAAGGGCACTTTGCTTTGAAAGTAGGGCTTGCCACCCGCTTCGCTCTCACCCACTACATACAGCTGGGCACTGTTCGCATGGAAGTTGTCGAACGAGCGCTCAAACCTGACAACCAAAAACAGCAGCACCGAAGCAGCGATACCCAGCGAAAGGCCCAAAAGGTTGATCAGTGTATAAGCACGGTACTTCCTCAGATTCCTGAAACTGACTTTCAAATGATCCTGTATCATAAAAAATGGATTTACTGATGAGGGAATAAATGACTTTAAAAGTTTCGGTCGGATGAGTAGGGCGATCTCCCAAATGAAGAGCCATTTCAAGTTTTTCGGGGAATTTTCCAGAGCCTTTTGCTCATATATTTCCAAAAGATCCCCTTCAATCTCTTCCAGAAAATCTGCTTTACAAATTGCCCTAAAAAATCGCATCGGTAAACGAGGCGGAACAAATTGGGGGGATCTCATGGCTTACGTAAATTTTAAAACTATCGAAGGTATCTCAGACCACAGCTGGGCACGGATGTCTTTGATCTCCTGCAAAGCTTTTTGGGCAGACGCCGTAATTTTGTAATACTTCTTCCGCTTGCCTCCACGCACATTGGAGGTTTCGCCCCATGCGGAATCGAGATAGCCTTTTTCCTCCAGTCTCTTTAGTGCTGTTTGCAACGCCCCCACGCTGGTACCATAACCCAGTCTCCTCTCCAGCTCATTCTTAATCGACACACCATAGGCGTCGTTATGCAATACAGCGATCGTCAGCAACACAATTTCCTCAAACTCCCCCAGCTGTGTTTTCTTCATAGTCTATATTTTTCCAAAATGTAGAGGTTATCATATTAAATTCCTAATTGAAGAGGTTATAAAAGTTTCTTGAGCCCGATTGTCAGCCCCCTTACAGCATGCGAGGCCTCTGCGTTGTACCTTTACAGCATGAAAAAGTGGACAGTTGCCATAGGCGTTGTGCTAGCGACGGGGCTCGCTGCTTTTCTAAGCCCGAAGCCTTTCATTGAAAAAAAGGCTCTAATTTCGACGCCCAACGACGGAGCTTTTGCCCTACTTGAGCTATTTACCTCACAAGGCTGCTCGAGCTGTCCGGCCGCCGACCATCTTCTTAATTCAATTATTGAACAGGCCGCTATCAACGGTGATCCCGTCTTTGGCTTGTCTTTTCACGTAAGTTACTGGGACTACCTGGGCTGGAAAGATCCATATGCAAGTTTGGCCTACAACGTTCGGCAGGGCAACTATGTCAACCAACTAAAGGCTGGCAATGCTTACACCCCCCAAATGGTGGTCAATGGAAAAGTTGAATTTGTAGGCTCTTCCAGAAAGGAAGCGGATAGCGCCATCAAAGCTGCCTTGGCTAAACCCGCCGGTTACTCGCTAAAAGCTTCAGTCTTTGACAACGGCGGCGAGCTCCTGATAAAATATGCCCTGGACAAAGCTCCCAACCAGGCATTGATCAATATCGCCCTGGTAAAAAAGGAGGTACAAAACCATGTTGCAAGGGGAGAGAACAAAGGACGAACACTGACCCACAAAAACGTTGTTGTGGAGTTTCAAACAGTGATGTCAGAAGCAGCTGGAGAAGTTTCACTTTTGTTGCCAAACGGGTTTGAACCCAATGACAATTCCGTAGTTGTCTATCTCCAAAATAAAAATGACCTGGCCATCATTGCTGCTTGCCAGGTCATCTTATAACTTCTTTTGGAGGTGTTAGGCGCCCTTCAGTTCTTTGGATTTATCAAGCACTGCGTTCCAAACTCTGAACACGTTTTGGTAACAAATCTTGGCAATATCCTCTTCGGTGTAGCCCCGCTTCAAAAGCTCGTAGATCAGGTTAGGAAACTCAGAAACATCTTTCAGCCCAGTTGGTAGCGAGTCGCCCACACCGTCATAGTCCGAACCCAGACCAACATGGTCAATCCCGGCTATCTCTACCACATGGTCAATGTGGTCAGCCACCACACCTACCGTAGCAAACAGGTTGATGGCAGAATCAGCCACATATTGCTTCATATAGGCCTGCGCAGTAGAATCTCTGTAGCTCAATCCGTTTTCAGCCAGCCAGTTGGTCATGTGCTCCCGCACCTTTTCGCTTTTTTCCCTTACTTCGCCGGAAAGGAAGCTCGACCCGAAGTTGATTTGGATCACCCCCCCATTCTCGCCCAGCATCTTGATCATTTCATCCGACATATTGCGCTCGAAGCCCGGCGTGAAATACCGGCAAGATGAGTGAGAGGCGATAGCGGGCACGTCAGTCAGTGCCATCACATCATAAAATGTGCTGTCGGACACATGTGATATGTCCACCATGATGCCCTGCTTGTTCATTTCTTTCACAACCTCCTCACCAAATGGACTCAGGCCGTTCCAGGTGTAAGTGGTATCGTAGCTGGAGTCGCAAATCTGGTTGTCTTTACCGTGGGTAAGTGTGATATAGTTGATCCCTCTATCAGCGAAGTACGCCACATTGGCCAGGTCTTCCATTAAGGGAGCTCCGTTTTCCATGCCCATCGGTAGCGATATCAAACCAGCTTTAAAGTTCTCTTCAATTGCCGCTGGCGTCTTGGCTAACGCAAACTTGTCGGGATAAGTAGTTGTCAGCTTTTCCACCATATCAATCAGTGAATCGGCCAGGTTTTTGGCTTCCTGCGTCACACCGTAGCTCGACGGAATGTAAATCGACATCATAGGCGCATCCAGGCCACCTTCCTTTGCCCGCACGTAATCGAAGTTGCCCTCCGGCGTGCGAACCGACACGTCCATAATTTCCTTTTTCAGGATGAAGCCTGCCACCTTCATTCGATAGGGCAAATCCACGTGGCCGTCAGTCAGTATAAATTTATGAGCAAGTGTGTCTGCGTATGCTCTCAGCTCGTCGTCCGACATAGCCGAAACATCCTTCTTTTCTTCCTTTGGAGTACTGCAGGCCGCTAATACAGCAATTAAAAGGCAGTAGACTAGTTTTTTCATTGTTTTAGGTTTAGTTGAGTCATGAAATTAAGAGCAAATGGCAAAGAAACCAATAGTTTGTTGTAGAGAACGAAGTAAAATAGCGCTCGCTCCGCTATTTCATTTAATAAAATGAGAAAATGATTAATAATAGTATAATAATTGAACCGGAGTGAATGTGGCACTTCGAATTAATTAACTTGCCTGAAAGTGGAACCTTGCGCCCAAATCTGTAGTTGGGTCATGAGGTTGAAAAAATCAAAAACAGCCTAAAATTGAATTGTGTGCGCACACAATATGGATAATTCAAATTTATTGCCGATATTTACAGCCAATCAGTTGGCGCTTCGCAACGGTCAGGACAGGGAGGAAGTTTGGATTGCCTACAAGGGATTCATTTATGATGTGAGTCTCTCCAGGCAATGGCGAACAGGACTTCACTACGAACACTGGGCGGGCCAAGATCTTACCGGTGAATTACCCGATGCGCCACACACTGATTCAGTTTTTGATAAATTCAAATGCATTGGGCGCTTGTCCGGGCATGAAAACACCCTTACACAATGATTCTAATTGCAGACAGTGGGGCAACAAAAATAGAATGGCGTTTGATCACGGAAGACGGTCAAATCAAACAGGCAAGCTCTGAAGGATACAATCCTTACGTGCAGGAAGATGAGGATCTTCGAAAAGGAGTGCAGGAACATGTGCTTCAAGTGGTGGGAGCGCACAAAATAACTGAGCTGGCGTTTTATGGTGCTGGCTGCGGAAGCGTAGAAAAAAACAAAAAAGTAGCTGAAGTTCTCAGGCCATTTTTCCCGGAAGCCTCCATTGAAGTCAACAACGATCTCCTGGCAGCCGCCCGTGCGCTTTGTGGTAATGAGCCAGGCATTGCCTGCATTTTGGGCACAGGGTCTAACTCCTGCTATTACGACGGTGAAAAAATTGCTGCGCAAGTACCCTCGCTCGGCTATGTGCTCGGCGATGAGGGCAGCGGTGCCAATATGGGCAGAAAACTGCTGATAGCCGCTGTAAGAAACAGGCTCCCTATATCCCTTCAGGAGGCCTTTGATAAAAGGTTCGGTTTGACAGAAGAAGATGTGCTGGAAAACGTATACAAAAAAAAGTACCCTTCCCGATTCCTGGCCAGTTTCATGAAATTCCTTATGCATCATATTAAGGAGCCGTATGTGTACAAGCTAGTGTATGATTCATTCACCGAGTTTTTCACAGAGATAGTCATGTCTTACAAAGGCCACGACAAACTTCCCGTACACTTCACCGGCTCGGTGGCCTTCTATTACGGCAACATCCTGCGCCAGGCAGCAAGCGATCAGGGCATCACCGTCAAAAATATCATTGAGGGCCCAATAGCAGGCCTGACGCTTTATCATCAGGAGAAAACCTTTGGAACAAGTAAAGTATGAGCACCACCGAAAGCAGTTCATATTACAATCACCTGGAACAAATGTCTGTTCTGGAGCTGCTGACCAACATCAACAAGGAAGACCAAACAGTTCCTTTGGCGGTTCAAAAAGCATTGCCACAAATGGAGGCACTGATCTCTCAGATTGTGCCCCGCATGAAAGATGGTGGCAGACTGTTTTACATTGGTGCCGGCACCAGCGGCAGGCTGGCGATTGTGGACGCCTCCGAATGCCCGCCTACTTACGGTGTGTCTCCCAATGTTGTAGTCGGTATTATGGCCGGTGGTGATATCGCCATCAGAAAATCAGTAGAACATGCTGAGGACGATCCCGATCAGGCGTGGAAAGACCTTGAGGCGTACAAGCCAACATCAAAAGACACGCTTATAGGAGTTGCAGCATCTGGCAGAACGCCCTATGTAATCGGGGGTGTGTCGGAAGCAAAGAAAAACGGATTGCTCACGGGCTGCATTACCTGCAACGCTGGCACTAAGCTGGCCGAAGCAGTAGAATACCCTATCGAGGCGGTGGTAGGACCGGAGTTTGTTACTGGTAGCACCCGCATGAAGTCAGGCACAGCGCAAAAGCTAGTGCTTAACATGATCAGCACCACGGTGATGATACAGCTGGGCCATGTGAAAGGCAACAAAATGGTGGACATGCAGCTCAGCAATGAGAAGCTGGTGCAACGGGGCGTGCGCATGGTGATGGATGAGCTGAAAATCGAAGAACCGCTAGCTGCGAAGCTCCTGCAAAAATATGGTTCAGTGAGAGGAGCAGTCGACAATTACCCCTCGCATGCATGAACTAGAGCCTTTCTACCGGTGGCTTACGTATTACGACCCTTCCACGGATCCCAACTCCCCTTTTGAAGGAAAAGAATACAACTACGACGTTTACTCCGAAACTGTGTACGGCTACTACCTGGCCCCCGGCTGGGATTATATGGGATCCGAAACGCTGTACATGAAAATCCTCTACGCCGACTACGAAGAGGGTTATGTAGTCTTCGAGTTTATTGGGGAGTGGAACGACGCCCTCCACAACGATATCATGCATCTGAAGCGGAACATCGTTGAGCACTTCGAGCTTTATGGTATCAATAAGTTCATCCTCATCGGTGAAAACGTGCTCAACTTCCACGGTTCCGACGATTCCTATTACGAAGAATGGTTTGAAGAGGTGGAAGACGGCTGGATTGCCATGGTAGGCTTTCGGGATTTTGTGCTTGATGAAATGAAAAACTTCAATATCGATTCCTACGTCAACTTCGGCGGAACCCTACAGATCGACAACTGGAGAACCCTGACACCGAAAATCTTCTATCAATTGGTGGCACAGCAGATTCAGCGGAGGATTGGGGAGTAGTGGCCTGCTACGCAACGCTACATCATAACGTAAAATCCAGAACTTTATGTAAATTGATCATTGTTATTAGTAGCATGGAGAAATCGCTTTTACATAGAATTACACTGAATCCAGAGGTTTGTGGTGGCAAACCGACAATCAGAAACATGCGGTTTTCCGTCACAGACTTGTTGAGTCTGTTGGCTTCGGGCATGACCCACGAAGAAATACTTAAGGACTATCCATATTTGGAGGAAGATGATATCAAGGCATGTCTTGAGTATGCCGTAAAGATTTCCGACCCAAGAACAATCATTCCAGTAGTACAGTGACATGCATTGTTTTCTTGTCGACACGCAATTGCCCCCGCTATTGTCTGAGTTGCTGAACGAAAGAGGTTTCGATTCAAAGCACACCGCTGCCGACTTCCCAAATGGTCAATTTATGAACGACAGGAGTATTCTGGATATCGCAATAGAGGAAAATAGAATTGTCATCACAAAGGACAAAGACTTCAAGAACAATTACTTGCTGCAAGGCGCTCCTCCAAAAGTGTTATTTATCCAACTCGGAAATTCTCCCAATAGAGAATTGCTCAGCTATTTCAGGAAAAATTTAGCCCACATTAAATCTCTGCTCGACGACGGTCATTATTTTATTACGCTGGGAAAGGACAATATCGCTGCTTACTAAATCGAGAAAGCACATACAAAATAGACAAGTATCAGTTTCAACGACCCTTCAAATTGCCAACTGGAGAACCCTGACACCGAAAGTCTTCTACCAATTGGTGGAACAGCAGATTCAGCGGAGGATTGGGGAGTGAATCAAAAGCAATTATATCTTGTGATGAAGGCTGATCTGTACTTGTGTTTTTTGCCAGTTGTCGGTAGTTTGTTGCATAATGCCAACCTGAACTCTTGGGCCTGCCTTAAGGTGGTAGCCAATAGCCCCATAGGTTCTATTTCTATCAAAAAGCTCTACTGACCGACCGTTTCCTATCTCTCTTTGGCCATTAATAAAGAGCTCGTTGTATAGTGCCAAATAGATGGTCTTGGGTTCCATCTCTGCTTTGTTCAAGGGAATATTGAGAAATAAATTGTATCGGTATCGTGTACGGAAATCCTGCCCCTCCACAAAGCGTTGCTCGTACCTAAGGCGGTGGTTTAGAAAGATTCGATCACCTATTTTGGAAGGAAAGAGAGCTTCCTGATAAATTCTATGTTCAGCAGAAGTAGTTTGCTCAGGGCCATAAACTCCTGTATGGATACTAGCATAACCAGCTGTAAGAGTGATATTGGCCGATTTTGGCGACCATGTTAGCCCTCCACGAAGCAGCAGCTGCTCCAAATCGCCTATCATGTCCCAGTTCCTGTACTGCAAGTCTCCCTGTAGCCCCCACTGACTTTCGCCAAAGGTTGTATTAACAAAATACATATACCACGCACCAAGCTCATCTTCGTTTACCTGCGCCTGGCTGGTGCCAAACATCACAAATAGGGCACAAATGATAGCTGACCTAATAATTCTCATCATACTAGTAAATGTTGTTCTCGCAAAGCGGTGGCTCGGTTCGACTTTACTAAATAACCTAATAAAATTCTCGTTAACCAACCATTTTTCAAGGGGCGGTGTAAGCAATCCTTTCCACCCTCGCTACTTCCGAAATCAAATACTTTCGCCCCGTCTTCATTTCCAGGCAAATGGACCGAGTACGTTTCTTCCCTTCTTTTTTGAAGTGCCTTGATTCAAGCAGGAATTCTTCTCCAATGACAAGCTCTGCCAGCAATATGCCGCTTTTGTGCACATCGTACCTGGAAAGGGCCATCATGAGGACAGGGTCGGAGCAGGAAGCGGCCTTGGGGTTGGCCAGGTGGCGGCGGAGCTTCAGTCCCAGCTCATCAGGAAATGCTCCCGCTTCTACGATGGGGAACAGCACTTCCTTAAAAGTGTTTTTCCACTCAGCACCATGAGGGGCTATTCGCCGGCCATACTTTTCAAAAGCTTGCAGGTGGGCCACCTCGTGCAGATAGGTAACCGTAAAAGCATAGGGGTTGAGGTCTTGATTGACTGTAATAATGGGCTTCTTGCCCTTATTAAAGCGGAAGTCGCCGAGCTTGGTGGAGCGGCCTTTGACCACCTTTAGTGTGAATCCATGCTTCACCCAAAGGTCAAAGCAATACCGGGAAGCCTTTGGCGGCAGGTATTTTTCGAAAACTGCAAACTGTGACTGCAAGCGGGCTTAAGGTAAGTCTTCTAAGTCTTTTTCAATGGTGATCTTCACATCCTTCAAATCACGGTGGATGCTTCGCAGCTCTTTTCTGATTTGCTCTCTTATCTTCCGCACATCCCTGTCGGACACGTCTACTTTGATCACGATATCGTCGAGACCATCCTCCAGATCGATCCTGATCTCCTCCACATCATCCATGGCATCGTCGAGCGATTCCTCCACGTCGTTGAGGGCTTCGTTGATGATGTCCTCAATTTCGTTGGTGCTGGCTTCTACAGTTATACTGAACCGATTGTCATCACGTCGGTCGCTGCATGAGCTGATCATGAAAGCGACAAAAAGTATTGCTAACAACTTTTTCATAGGATAAAACTACCCTATTTCTGTCTGAAAAACAACGTGATGGGTGAACCGGTAAAGCCAAAGTGACCACGCAATTTATTTATCAAATACCGCTGATAGGATTCTTTGATGTACTGCGGGTTGCTACAGAAAAAGGCGAATGAAGGCGTCTTTGTCGGAAGCTGCGTGATGTATTTGATGTTGATAATTTTGCTTTTGACAGACGGCGGAGGGAATTTTTCTATTTCCTTCAACATAATATCATTCAGCTTGGAGGTCGGAACCTTTTTTATTCGGTTCTCGTGGATTTCCATGGCCAGCTCAATCGCCTGAAAAATTCTCTTCTTGGTTACTACAGACGTGAATATAATGGGCACATAAGCCATATCGCCAAGCTTTTCTATCATGGCTTTTGTAAACTTGTCGGCGGTTTTCTCGTCCTTCTCTACCAGGTCCCACTTGTTCACCATGATCATGATGCCCTTTTTGTACTTGTGGGCCAGGTTGATAATGCTCATATCCTGCGCTTCCAGGCCAAGTGTTGCATCGATCATGACAATACTCACATCACTGTCCTGAAGGGCCTGAATGGATCGCAGCACAGAGAAGAATTCAATGTCTTCCTTCACCTTGGCTTTCTTCCGAATACCAGCGGTATCTGTCAGAATAAAGTCCTTGTTAAAAAGGGTATAGCGGGTGTCGATAGCATCACGGGTGGTGCCAGCCACGTTAGTTACGATGGTTCTGTCCTTGCCCACCAGCATATTTAGGAATGAAGATTTGCCCACATTGGGCCTTCCAAGAATAGCGATCCGGGGAATGTCTTTGCCCGGGTCTTCGTCCCCATCTTCCTCAAAATGCTTTACTACTTCATCAAGCAGTTCTCCAGTGCCCGAACCGCTATTGGAAGAAATAGGAAACATATGTTCGCCCAGCCCCAACTCGTAAAATTCATTGGCAGCAAATATTCGTTCGGTATTATCAGCCTTGTTGGCCACAAGCAGTACAGGCTTGTTTACACTCCTCACCACGTTGGCAAAGTCCCTGTCCCATGGAGTAACTCCCTCGCCGCAGTCGACCATAAATAGAATGACCGACGCTTCTTCGAGCGCTTCTACCACCTGCTCTCTGATGGCAGATTCGAAAATATCATCCGACCCCACCACATATCCGCCGGTATCAATCACCGTAAAATATTTACCAATCCACTCGGCATAGCCGTAGTGGCGATCCCTGGTTACGCCAGGTTCGTTGTCCATAATGGCCTTTTTCTTCTCAATCAGTCTGTTGAAGAAAGTGGATTTGCCCACGTTGGGCCTGCCTACAATTGCTACGATATTTGCCACTGGAAAATAAAAGATTAGTAATAATGAATGAGGAAATCAGCCACGATGGCTCCGCTGAAAACAAATACTATTGGTAAAATTCGTCATAATAATTCAGAAAAGCTCCTCTGGCTTTTTCGCTACCATAACAACGCATAACAAAAAGGCCTCAGCGTGCGCTGAGGCCTTGTTAGTAGCGGGGACAGGACTCGAACCTGTGGCCTTCGGGTTATGAGCCCGACGAGCTACCAACTGCTCCACCCCGCGATATGTTTGTTAAAGGGCTACAAATGTAAGGCAGCTTTTAAGCAAAAACAAGTACCTTTACAGAATAATTCAAAAGAATGTCAAAAAAATCTACTGAACCGCCATCTCCAGCGTTCCGCTCGGGATTTGTGTCTATCATCGGCAAACCCAACGTCGGCAAATCTACCCTCATGAACGCCCTCATTGGTGAGCGCCTCTCCATCATCACTGCAAAGGCCCAAACTACCCGCCACCGCATTTTTGGCATTCTGACAGGCAAAGATTTTCAGATTGTGTACTCCGACACACCCGGGGTAATGAAGCCTCAGTATGAATTGCAGGAGGCAATGATGCGTTTTGTGTACCAGTCGCTGGAAGATGCAGATGTGATTCTTTTTGTTGTCGAGCTGGGCGACAAAATGGATGGCGACAACGTCGAAATTCTGGAGCTCCTGAGGAAGAGCGGTGTACCGGCCCTTTTTGTGATCAACAAAATCGACAAGTCAAAAGGCAGCCAGCTGGAGGACAAAGTAACCTACTTCAAAGAGTTCTCGGGTGATATTCCTATTCTCTGCATCTCCGCCCTCGACAAGACCAATCTGGAGCCACTGTTTGACCAGATATTAGAAAAGCTGCCTGTCCATCCGCCCTATTTTCCTGACGATGAAATGACAGACCGAACCGAGCGGTTTTTTGCCTCAGAGATCATCAGAGAGAAAATATTTCTGAACTATAAAAAGGAGGTGCCTTATAGCTGCGAAGTAATCATTGCTTCATTCAAAGAGGAAGAAAAAATTATCCGGGTGATGGCGGAGATTTTTGTTGAGCGAGCCACGCAAAGGGCGATCATTATTGGTCATGGGGGGCTAGCGCTGAAAAAAGTGGGTATAGAGGCGAGGAAGGACATGGAAGCATTCTTCGGCAAGCAGGTTCACCTCGAAACCTATGTGAGGGTTGAAAAAGACTGGCGGCAAAATAAGCTCAAATTGAAAAGGTTTGGCTATGTGGATTGAATCCCAGCCAAAAAACGACTTCTCCCCCATGCATTTGAGCTACCGAAGGTCAGTCATAATTCACCAAAAATAGATTCCCAAAAATCTTTCTCTCCTACCAACAAACAGAAAAAGATTGCCCTTATCCAACATAATAAAACTATCAACTTTTCCATTTTATAAATTATTCCTATTTTAAGCACTTGCTCAAACAGGAATAACCAATGCTATCCAGAAAAAATAGCCTCATATCGGGTATTATAATATTTATATATTTTTTCCCACAAACATTCTACGGGCAGGAAGTTAATATAGGGAACGCCTTGAGCTCTGAAAATGCGCTTTTGAATATTGGGTCAGACAAGGGCATATTACTTCCCCGGCTTACTTCCGGACAGCGGACAGCAATACCCAGCCCCGCCAATGGATTGATTGTATACGACATCGAACAACACTGCTATTACTATTATAACGGCCGCAGCGGCTGGGAGGCAATGAAGCCGGTGCCTACGGGAACAATTACGATGTGGTATGGGGATATTTCTACCTACTTTCCCGGAGGCGTGGGGGTTAAGCACATGGCAGGGTGGGCGATTTGCGACGGTAACAATGAAAGACCAAATCTGGGAGGCAAATTCGTAGCAGGCTACTCAGGGTCAGGAGACTATGCGACTATTAATGGCACGCCTGGAGGATCTGGAACAGTTGGCCTTGGAGTAGATAACTTGCCAAGCCACACTCACACCATTACTGACCCAGGTCACAACCATGCCGTCACACTGCCTGCAAACACAAGTCATACGCACACTATCAGCTACAGCTCAAGCAGCTTTGGAGCAACTTTCGGTCGGGCAGACGATCATCTCTCCACAATCGCCTACAGAGACGGTGGTACTACTGTTGACTATGACGTCACTACTGGCAACGGCTCCTTCACCGCATCAATGGATCCCGCCAGTGCAAATATCTCTCTGCAAAACAATGGATCGGGTGCTGCCTTCGACAACCGCCCACCTTTCTATGTTCTTGTTTACATCATGAAATTATAGCCATGAAGTTTCCAGCTAAAATTAATCTGATATTTGTGTTTGCCTGTCTCCTGGCCAACTACACCAACGCCCAACAAGGCGCAGCCATAGGAACGACTAACCCGGAGCCGTCGGCCGCCTTTCAGGTAGGAGAAAGGATTTCCAATATCAATAAAGGAGTGCTCATACCACGAACTACTACATCAATTGTTGACCCCACCGATGGTCTGCTTATCTATAACACATCCTCCGGATTCCTTGCCTACTCCCAGGGGGGCGTTTGGACAGATATCACTCCCGTGCCTTCCGGCACCGTAATCATGTGGGGAGGAGATGTCTCAAGCTTGCCAGATGGTTGGGTCCTCTGCGATGGAAACAAGTATGATCTCAAAGGCCAGTTGGACTCAAATGGCATCCCAACACCCAACCTAAGAAGCCAATTTATAGCAGGCTATTCTGGCGGCGGAGACTATGCCACGCTGAACTCCGTCACCGCAGGTGGGGCATTTCACACACTTACGGAGGCCGAAATGCCTTCACATTCACACGCCATCTCATCTGATCACAAACACAGCATAGGTTTTACTCCAGGTGCTCACGATCACGATTTCTCTGTCAGCGACGCCGAAAAGAGCACCGGCGCTATCGCAGGCGCCAGCACTGCACCTGTTGCCGGGTTTCACTATCTCCCGGTAGCTAACCCCAAATCAACTTCGAAGGTAGGAACGGCCATTGGCGTTAGCGGTTCGACCACAGGGATTTCCGTAGGGGAAACCGGCTCAAGTCAAGCCATCGACAATAGACCCCCGTATTATGTATTGGCCTTTATAATGAAGCTATGAAAAAGAGAATTCAACCTCATCGATGGCTACGTGCCGTTGCCTTCATTTTTATAAGTTTCTCCTCAAAGGCACAGGAATCAACAGACTTTCTTTTTATAGGCACTGGGCCAACCCCGCCTTACGAAAAGGCCGTCGTTGTCATTGATGTTCAGGAAAAAAACAAAGGTGTACTATTGCCCAACTACGCTGCCGGAACCAACGACGGCACCAACCATAGAAGCCACCCGTTAGCGGCCGAAGCAGGAATGATGTACTACGACTCTAACGGAAATAACGTGAGTGTATACAATAGCACCAATGGTGTTTGGAATTCATTGGGTTTTCTCCCGGTCAAAAGCATCGTGATGTGGAGCGGTGACCCAAGCGCCCTTCCCGCTGGCTGGTATCTCTGCGATGGTGAACATGGCACTCCCGATTTAAGAGGCAGGTTTATTGTGGGGCTGAACCCAGGTGGTTCAGACTATCCTTCCAAGGGCCCGGGTGGGGGCTCTGACTACATAATGATTAACGAGGCCATGCTGCCGAAGCATTCGCATGGGGTAAACGACCTTGGTCATACGCATGCGGCTACGTTGTCTCATGACCATGCCTATTCTGTCACAGAATACCGCTCCATTATCCCGAACACAAATAAAAGCATGGTGGGGCCGGGGGGCTCTCCAAGCAACACGAGTTCGGTCACCACAAGCTCAGCTTCATTTACCGGCACATTTTCTGTCTCCTCAATCGGTGTAGGAGCATCCGCTGGTGCCACCGGGGGAGGCCAACAATACGACAACCGGCCACCTTATCTTGTGCTAGCCTTTATTATGCGTGTAAACTAGCAAGCAAAAAAAGCTGAATTTGACTCATCAGCCGAACAAACATTTTTCTTCCTATCTTTCGCTTTCCTTAAATACGACATGGAAGCGATCGATAGTGTGCATCTTAATTTTAGTCAGGGATCTGCCTGGGGTCTTAACTTTCTGCTGGCCTTCATCATGTTCAGCGTGGCTATTGAGCTTTCGGTGGGAGATTTTAAAAAAATCGCCCAATACCCGAAAGCGGCCGTTGTAGGTATCATCTCACAGTTCCTCATCCTTCCTCTTCTGACTTTTCTTCTCATACTGGCGTGGGAACCGGCCCCAAGTATTGCTCTGGGCATGATCATGGTAGCGGCCTGCCCTGGCGGCAATGTCTCCAATTTTTTCTCTTTCATGGCCAAAGGCAATGTGGCGCTGTCCGTCACCCTTACAGCCTTTTCGACTGTAGGGGCTATTCTTTTCACCCCGATCAACCTGTCTTTCTGGGCCAGTCAATACGAGCCAACCGCCAGATTGCTGACCAAAGTGGATCTTTCAGTTTTAGATGTGTTTACCGCTGTATTCATTATACTAGGCGTGCCACTTCTCGTTGGCATGACGGCAAAACATAAAGCCCCCGAATGGTGCCTGAAATATGGCAATGTATTTCGTAAGGTTTCACTGGGGATCTTTGCACTATTCGTTGTTGGAGCACTTACCGCTAACTACGAAATATTTTATAAACACATTTATCTGGTTGTCATCCTGGTATTGATCCATAATGCGCTTGCTCTGGGCGGAGGCTATGCCCTGGCCAGATTATCCGGTTTGACTTCCACAGATCGTCGGACGATTGCTATTGAAACAGGAATCCAAAATTCAGGCTTGGGACTTTTGCTCATATTTACTTTTTTTGATGGCTTGGGAGGCATGGCGCTGATTGCCGCCTGGTGGGGCATCTGGCACATGGTATCCGGGATGACAGTCAGTTACCTGTGGTCCCGTTCCAATTAAACTTTAACGATATTCATGCTTTATTTCATTTTTCGGCCAATTGTTAGGGTCGCTCTATGGTTTTTTTACGGCCATTTCAAGGTTTCCGGCCTCGAAAATTTACCAAGGAATGCTCCTGTTATACTTGCCCCTAATCATCAGAATTCCTTTTTAGATGCTATTCTGCCGGCCTGTTTTCAGCCCCGGTCACTTCATTTCCTCACCCGCTCTGACGTTTTCAAAAAAGGACTGATACAAAAAATTCTTTTTGGCTTTCATATGTGGCCTGTCTACAGGCAGCGTGATGGCAAGGACACACTAGGAAAAAATGAAGAAGTGTTTAAGAACTGTAGCCAGCTCCTGAGGAGTAATGGATGTCTGCTACTGTTTCCGGAAGGCGACCAGATCTGCGCACACAACCTTAGGTCACTTAAAAAAGGAATGGCTCGCATCGCCTTTCAAACCGCCGAAGAGTCCAACTTTGAAAAGGAAATTTATATTGTACCAGTGGGGTTGAATTACGAGCATTACTGGAATTTCAATACGGCGTTTCAGATGCGGTTCGGCAAACCAATAAAAGTGCTCGATTTTAAGAAAGACTATCAAGAGAGCGAACAAAAAGGACTCCTGTCACTTACCAAAGCGGTGAGTGAGGGTATGGAGCAGGAGATCATCCAGATTGGCAGCCGGGCCAATGAACATTTTTGGTTCGAAGAGGCGGGCCTTTCAGGGGTGGATTTAACGTCACCTGAATTTTTCAGAAACATAGACGTCGACTCAAGACCTGCGCCAAAGCCAAAGAAAAGAAAAATCAACGCCGTTGCACGTGCTTTACACTGGCCCGTGCTTACACTCCTTGCTGGTTTTTTGAAAAGTAAAATCAAAGACAACAAGTTTCTTGGTGCCGTAAAGTTCGGAATGGGCATGGTCTTCTTCCCGATATATTACCTGATTGTATTCACCGCCGCTGTAGCCCTTTCCGGCAGTTGGTGGCTGGGAGCCGGATTAGTTGTTTTTATGATTCTATCCCTGAAGATAAAAAGCTAAGCTTTGCTGTACTCAAAAGTGCCATATGCGCTGGAAATCGTCACAAGCGGGCTAGCCGAGGCCTTCACTTCACCTATGATTTGCGCATCAACTCCGAAACTGTTGGCAATTTGAATCATGTTCTCCGCTGAACCAGCATCGGTATATATTTCCATCCGATGCCCCATATTGAACACTTTGTACATCTCCTTCCAATCCGTACCACTTTCTTCCTGAATGATCCTGAATAAAGGCGGAACATCAAACATGTTGTTTTTTACCACATGATTCTCAGTGATAAAGTGGAGTACTTTGGTTTGTGCTCCCCCACTGCAATGGACAATTCCATCAATCGCTGCCCGGTGGTGTTTAAAAACCTCCATCATCACAGGTGCGTATGTCCTTGTGGGCGAAAGTACCAACTTCCCCATATCCAACGGCACGCCCGCTACCCTGTCAGTCAGCTTGTATTTCCCTGAGTACACCAGGCCTCGTGCTACTGCAGCATCATAACTTTCAGGATACTTGTCCGCATAGGCCTTTTCAAAAACATCGTGACGTGCAGAGGTGAGTCCGTTGCTGCCCATGCCTCCATTGTACTCAGTTTCATAGGTAGCCTGACCGTAAGACGTCAGTCCAACAATCACATTACCCGGCTTTATCCCGTCTGTTGTGATAACGTCCGAGCGCTTCATTCTGGCAATTACCGTGCTGTCTACTATGATGGTTCGAACCAGGTCGCCAACGTCGGCAGTCTCTCCTCCGGTCAGTGCTATATTCACACCATGGTCTCTCAATAGCTGCAGAACTTCCTCCGTCCCGTTGATGATGGCTGAGATGACCTCTCCCGGCACTTTGTGCTTATTACGCCCAATTGTCGAGGAAAGAAGAATATTGTCCGTGGCGCCCACGCAGAGCAGGTCGTCGGTATTCATTATGACAGCATCCTGAGCAATACCCTTCCAAACACTCAGGTCGCCTGTTTCCTTCCAATAAAGATAGGCAAGAGATGACTTGGTGCCGGCGCCATCAGCATGCATGATATTGCACCATTCAGCGTCATTGCCCAGCATGTCGGGCACAATCTTGCAAAATGCTTTGGGAAAAAGACCTTTGTCAAGTTTCGAAATTGCCTGGTGCACGTCTTCCTTATCGGCCGACACACCTCTTTGCAGGTAGCGCTCGTTCATCCGACAAAAATAAGCGACCCACAAGAATTGTTCGCCCTCTTTAGCCAATTAATTGAAAACATGAGAAAGACGGCCTTTGGATTATGATCAGATAGCAAACTCTCGCAAAAGGATGTTCTTCCTCGTTTCAGGGTCTTCTTTGTAGACAACAATTTTCCGGCATTCAAAAGCATCGGGAACAGACGCACTGGCAAGGAACTTAATCGCCTTGTCGTAGTTGTCGCCCTTGATGTAATTGCCAATGGTAATGTGGTGCCTCAGGTATTTTTCAAAATCTTC
The DNA here is from genome assembly GCF_963974565.1 of uncultured Imperialibacter sp. Lineage (NCBI taxonomy): Bacteria > Pseudomonadati > Bacteroidota > Cytophagia > Cytophagales > Flammeovirgaceae > Imperialibacter > uncultured Imperialibacter sp. Next base: position 35,892 of record NZ_CAXBCJ010000033.1, read on the forward strand.
GTGCTGAGGTTTCTCTCCCAACAAATAATCTTTGAAGGCCTGGTGAAGACTATTGGTTAATACCCTTAGAGGAAGTGACTTCTCCACATCCACAAAAATAAATCCCCTGCCGGGCGCTGTAATTTTATTCAGCGAAATATCGAACGGAAGAGCTCCTGTCAACACCTTTTCGACGGCCTGCACAAGCGGCTCAAGGTGGCCCGGTTCAACTCTTAGATAAATGAGGGAAATGTGTGGTTCATAATCCCAATAAAAATAATTGCCTATTTTCTCCCTGAGCTGGAACTTGAGTTTTTGGATATGAGAATAGACAGGCTCCGTGGGGAGCAAAAATACCTTTACAGTGTCGAACGCCATTATTCTTGTTCTCCTCCATTTCCCCGTTTAAAATACTTGTCAAACTCATCATCCTGCAGCGATCCCGGCTGGTCTTCGTCTTCTATGATGAACTTTGACTTGTCGTATTTTGTCACTTTAAATTCGGTGCGGCGGTTGACCTGATGCTCCTCCTCAGTTTGTGCTTCTTTGATGATCAACTGAGTTTCTCCATAACCTCGGGCCACCATGCGGGAGGCGTTTATCCCCTGCGAAACAAGGTATCTAACCGCTGATCTTGCCCTTCTATCAGAAAGGTCAAGGTTGTAATCATCAGGAGCCCGATCATCTGTATGAGAAGCAAGCTCAATTTCAATCTCGGGGTTATCTCTCATGAGTTGCGCCAGCTTGTCAAGTTCCAAGGCAGCATCGGCCCTGATGTCGTCCTTGTCCAGATCGTAGTAGATATTTTCCAACACAATCGGCTTCTGCATAATAATTTTCTCGAGCCGGATTTTTGTTTCAAAAGTTACGTTAGTAATCAGCTCAGTAAGTGTGCTTCTGTCAGGCGTTTTGCCTACAGTGCTAAAGTCGATCCTTGTGGTGAAGTAGTCTGGCTTTTCGGCTACCAGATAATAGTTTTCTTCCCCAAAAACCTGAAAATTGAAGGAGCCATCGTCACCGGTGAAGGTTTCGCTAATCAGCTTATCATCCTTTTCATCCAGAAGCCTCACTTTGGTATTGCCTAGAATCTCATCTGTTCCTGTAACCCCTGGTGTGACTGTTGTGCCTGCCAAATGGAAATTGATAATTTTCAGATTAGGGTCGTCATTGACAAAGGTATAGATGTCGTCATCGCCCTTTCCGCCAGGTCGATTTGAAGAAAAGAAGCCTCTGGTAGGGTTAAAAAGGAATAAACCAAAATCGTCTCCTTCCGAGTTGACTGGTGCCCCAAGGTTGTCAACCCTCATAGCTCCTCCCTGCCTCTTCGCCACAAAAATATCCATGCTACCAAGCCCAGGATGTCCGTTGGAGGAAAAATAGAGTGACCCGTCTTCCGCCATATAAGGAAATGCTTCGTCACCCGCTGTGTTGATTTCCGGCCCCAGGTTTCTGATGTCCACCCATCTGCCCCGGTTGTTTAACGTGGCCGAATAGATGTCACTGCCACCCAGTCCGCCGGGCCTGTCCGATGCCCAAAATAGCGTGGTGCCATCGGGGCTCATTGCAGGGCTGCTGTCCCACGACGAAGGCTCGTTGACGTTGACCGGCCTTGGGGTAGACCAGCGACCGTTTCGGTAGCGAGTAAAAAACAAATTAATTTGTTCGGCATCACTGCTTTTTCCCGTGTTGCCTTTGGCGAAAATCATGGTGTAGCCATCAGGCGAAAAAGCAACAGATCCTTCGTTTACTCCCGGGTCGTTAATAATTGGATCCAGTGCTTTGAGCGAAGTAAGGTCAACAACCGCTCCTCTTGTTTTCACACTGTAAATATCCGTAAAACCTGTGCCAGTGGCCTTGTATACTTTTCCGCCATCTCTGTTGGAGGTGAAATACAAATCGCCCTTATTGTACACTGGGCTATATTCCGCAGCTGGCGTATTTACCGTTTCAAGGTTTTTTACCCTGTAGTACGACTCTCTGTCTTTTAAAAGATCAAGCTTCTCAAGGCTGGCCAGGTCATCTTCCGCAAGCTTCTTGATAGATGGCGTTGAGGCTTTCAGCAAATAGTCGTTTAACGCATCTTTAGCATCCTCATATTTCCCTACAGCTTTCAGGGACTGAGCATATTCAAACCAGGCCATTTCGTCATCGATGCCATTCTGAATAGCCGCCCGGTAATAGGGCATCCCCTGTCCAATTTTGTTAGACTTCTTGTAAGCTTCTGCAAGCCGATAATTTAGATCCGGATCCCGTGGGTTTTTCTTCACCAGTGTTTGATACTGGTTGATAGCAACGTCATATTCCGCATTGGCGTATGACTTTTCTGCTTTTTTGGAAACACTGCATCCAGCCAGAAAAAACAATCCCAATACTAGTCCCAAACAGGTGTTTCTCATAACAACTACTATTAAACGAGGTACAACCTTCAAACACTCAATTTAACGAATGTCCCTATTGAAAGGTATGCGTAGTTTTAAAATAACGTTTCAACCAGGTGTCTCCAGCCGGCACCACCCAATTCGTTTTCAGGTCTTGCTTTGTACTTATCAGTGTGTTGAATACCCGAGAATCGGCCTCTAGCTCACCTCCCGCTACCTTTGGCTTTATTTCTTGCAGCTTAACCCTTTCCAGAGATTGACCGTTTTTAAAAATCACAGTGTCTCTTGTAAAAAAGTCTACTTTAAGTTTTTCCTGAAGCACCTGGAGTTCGTGAACTGACGTATCAATACTGCAACCTGAAGCGCCAGAAGACGATTCGTCGACTGCGATGATGACAAATACTTTATTTTCTATGATGAAAGAACTCGTAAGCGGCTGGTTATGGGCCTTCCAAGAATCAAGAAATGATGTAAGCGAACCGGAAAGCCATTCCACTTCTTCGTCGGTAAGGAATCTATTGCATTGGTACACCCACAGCCTGCTGGTGTCCTCCATTTGATCAAAAGGAATAAACATGCCTTATAATTTTTAGTAAATATAAAAGCCCGGGGCTATATGAACTAATCGAGCCGTTGCTATTACTAATAATTACAATAAAACTAAAGTTCCAATCACCTACGAATTTGACAGGTCAGCATTTGATGCCAGAATAAGCTCTGCCAGATCAAGCACCCTCACCTGGCTTTCCTTTTCCTTGTTCTTCACCCCATCCGACAGCATAGTCATGCAGAACGGACAAGCGGCGGCTATTACCTCCGCACCGGTTGACAGCGCCTCCTCCGTTCGTTCAATATTAATTTCCTTGTTCCCTTTTTCAGCGTCCTTAAACATTTGCGCTCCTCCGGCACCGCAGCAAAGGCCGGTGGTCCTGCATCTCTTCATTTCTACCAGGTCAGCATCAAGAGCGGAAATCACCTCTCTAGGCGCTTCATACACCTGATTGGCCCGACCAAGATAACAGCTGTCGTGATAAGTAATCTTTTTGCCCTTAAAGGCCCCGCCAGCTACTTTCACTCTGCCTTCACTGATAAGTTGCTGAAGGTAAGTAGAGTGGTGGATCACCTCGTAATCGCCACCAAGGCTGGGGTATTCATTCTTCAACGTATTGAAACAGTGAGGGCAGGCCGTCACTATCTTTTTTATTTCATAGCCATTGAGCACCTGAATGTTGGCCATGGCCTGCATTTGAAACAAAAACTCATTTCCCGCACGCTTAGCCGGATCACCTGTGCATGCCTCCTCCTGGCCCAGAACTGCAAATTTTATCCCGGCATGGTTTAGGATTTTAACAAAGGCGGTTGTCACTCTCTTGTAACGGTCATCAAAAGATCCGGCACAGCCTACCCAAAACAACACTTCGGGAGACTCTCCTTTTGCGGCCATTTCGGCCATGGTTGCTATCTTATACTCCATTGCTTAGTCGTTTGAAGGTTCTTGTTTCAGCTCGTCGGCCCACTTGAACCGGTCGGAGGGAGGAAACTTCCAGGGGGCAAAATTATTCTCGATATTTGAAAACATCGTATTCCAGGATGCTGGCGAGCCCGATTCTTCCATGGCTACATACTGGCGCATCTGTACGATGATATTCAAAGGGTCAATATTAACCGGACAGGCTTCAGTGCAGGCATTGCATGTGGTGCAAGCGTTAATCTCTTCTTTGGAGATATGGTCACCCAGAAGCGACTTGCCATCTGTCCCAGGCTCGCCACCTTTAGCAAGAAAGCTCCCGTACTCTTCCACCCGATCCCTCGTGTCCATCATGATTTTACGGGGTGAAAGCTTTTTACCGGTTATGTTGGCTGGGCATTCAGAGGTGCAACGACCACATTCGGTACAAGCGTAGGCGTCCATCAGATTCTTCCAGCTCAAGTCGACCACGTCTTTAGCGCCAAATCTCCCTACCTCAGCTGGTGGTGCGGCCTGGTCCGACTGAATGCCGAGCATCATCTTCACCTCATTGGTTACCGTTTCCATATTCTCAAACTTCCCTTTCGCATTCAGGTTGGAGTACCATGTGTTCGGGAACGCCATGAAAATGTGCAGGTGCTTTGAGTAAGTAACATAAATAGCGAAACCAAGAATGCCAATGATGTGAAACCACCAGGCAAATCGCTCAACAACTACCAACGTGCCGGTGCTCAGTCCATTGAATAATGGAATAAGCACAGAGCTGATGTAGAGGTTGCCTGTTTGATGATAGGCTTCCGGCATTTGCTCTTGCAGCAGCTGATCGGTGGCATTCATAGTAAGAATGGCTAGCATCAGGATGCTTTCGATTACCAAAATAAGATTGCCGTCCAGTGCCGGCCACCCCTTCATTTCGGGCTTTGTGAATCTTGGCACTCTCAAAATATTTCTCCTTATCAAAAAGACAACACAAGCAACTAAAACTGCCAGCGCAAGAAATTCGAAAAAATTAATTGCCCCACCATAAATGCTGCCGAGCAAAGGAGCAAACAGCCTGTGCGTTCCCAATATACCGTCGAGCACAAACTCCAGCACCTCCAGATTGATAATGAGAAAGCCCGCATAAATAAAGAAGTGAAAAAAGGCAGGAATAAAACGTTTAAACATTTTCCTTTGACCGAAAGCCACAAGCAGCATGGTTTTCCATCTTTCACTCTTGCGATCAGATCTGTCAATGGATCTTCCCAATAAAATATTTTTTCTTATCTGTCGTATTCGACCGAAAAGCATAAAGCCCGCAACGGCCAGAATAGCTAAAAAAGCAATTTGCGGAAGGTAGGTCATGTTCTTTGTCGCTAGTTTCCTTTATTTTTCAAAATGTTTTTGGATCAAATCATTTAATCCATACTTTTGCATTCTCATTTCTGAGGGTGCTGTAGCTCAGTTGGTAGAGCATCGGACTGAAAATCCGTGAGTCGG
>NZ_CAXBCJ010000034.1:0-31207 GCF_963974565.1 uncultured Imperialibacter sp.
GTAACCTTACACTTTCTAACAGCGGCGGAACAGTTTCCATCAACGACGCAGACTTTAGCATTACGAACGAAATCCAGGATATCAGCACTGATGCCACGCCAGGAAATATCACTTTATCCTCAGGTTCGACATTGGCCCTTAATGTAAATGACGCTGATGCTGACAATACAAACGAAATTCAGGATATTAGCACAGACGGTACCGCTGGTGACATCTCGCTTTCCAGTGGCTCGTCCTTAACTCTCAATGTGGACGACGCAGATGCGGATGCTTCCAACGAATTGCAAACACTATCACTGGCAGGAAGTAACCTTACACTTTCTAACAGCGGCGGAACAGTTTCCATCAACGACGCAGACTTCAGCATTACTAACGAAATCCAGGATATCAGCACTGATGCCTCGCCAGGAAATATCACTCTGTCATCAGGCTCAACACTGGCCCTTAATGTGGACGATGCAGATGCTGACCCAACCAATGAAATTCAGGACATCAGCACCGACGCAACGTCAGGGAATATCACCCTGTCATCAGGCTCAACATTGGCTCTTAATGTCGACGATGCAGATGCTGACCCAACCAATGAAATTCAGGACATCAGCACCGACGCAACGTCAGGGAATATCACCTTGTCATCAGGCTCAACATTGGCTCTTAATGTCGACGACGCAGATGCCGATCCAACCAACGAAATTCAAGATATCAGCACCGACGCAACAGCAGGAAATATCACCTTGTCATCGGGTTCAACATTGGTCCTTAATGTGGACGATGCAGATGCCAATCCAACCAACGAGATTCAAGACCTGAATCTGACTGCGAATACGCTAACAATCACCAACAATGGCTCGGCCACAAACATTGACCTCGGCCCATACCAGCAGGATATATCTATTTCAGGAAATACAGTGAGCATTAGTGGAGGAACTGGTTTTAACCTCACTGCAACGTCTCCTAATCCGATGGATGTCCTCAAGTGGAATGGCTCTAACTGGGATACTGGAACTGATAATGTCAATGATGCGGATTCGAACCCCACGAATGAACTCCAAACGCTAACGCTGGTAGGCACCGACTTAACCATTCAAGGTAAAAATACCATAGATTTAAGCCCTCTTGGCGTGCTGCCAGACCAATCTGGGTTCGGCGTGGGAGATTACCTGACAACCAACGGAACTGGGGCAAGTTGGAGCCCGCTGGTCGTAGGGAGTGCGGAAATCACGAATGGGACTATCTCTGCAATAGACATTAACGCATCTGTCGCCGGCAACGGCTTATCCGGAGGAGCCGGGACCCCTCTGGCAGTCAATTTGTCGGGCACATCCGGCCTCCAAATAACTTCTGATCAGTTAGAAATGCAAAATGTCATAACTGCAGGAACTTATAGTACTTTGATTACGGCTCAGGTACAAGTAGATGCCAAAGGCAGGGTACTCTCCTTCAGTGCAAGTGACGTTAGGTTGAAAAAAGAAATCAGCAAAATCTCAGGGGTTCTGGACAGGCTTGTTGAAGTAAATGGATATACCTATCATTATATCGACCAACAGGACAGCGTTCTTCACCACGGCCTCATAGCGCAAGAGTTACAGGAGTTATTTCCAGACTTGGCTGTTATGGGAGCCAACGGATATTATAGTGTCAACTACCAGGGCCTCATCCCCATCCTCATCGAAGCCCTCAAAGAAGAACACGCCAGAGTTTCCGGTTTGCAAGAAGAAATCGATGAGATGAAGGCTCAACTATCCTCCAACGACGAGCGGTTCAAAACCCTCGAAGCAAAGCTTGATCTTCTTATTCAATCCACAACTACCGCCAAAGCACCTGCTTCCAGCCAGGAATAGACATGCGCCTTCTATTCTTCATATCGATCCTATTTGCAGGTGTGCAATGCCTGGCCCAGCCGTTTACGCTACAGCCGAATGCCTCTATGTATATAGAAGGCAATGCGAAGGTGTTTTTCAGCAACGAGGTGAATTTTGAAGGTTCACTTGACAACAGAGGCACTCTGATTTTAAGTAAAGATGTCGACTTTGCAGCAAACACCTCAGCTGGCTCGATGGAGTTTACAGGAGGCGCCGACCAAAAGCTGACTGGGGCCGAATTGTTGGCCAAAGACCTTATCCTTTTCAAGCAGGGTCGCTTGTTTCTGTTCGCCAATACAATAGATGTATCAGGCATGCTGGACATGAACAAAGGCTACCTCTACCCACAAGCTACAAAGGTGCATGTGAGCAGTGGGCAGATCGCTGGCGGGTCGGCGGAAAGCTATATTGAGGGCAGGATAAGCCAAACCTCCGTTGGAAATGCCCTCTACTACCCTATGGGCATTGACGGATATTTCAATAGCCTCTCTCTGCTGCAAGCATCTCAGGGAGATAAAATCGCTGTGGAAATAGCTATTCCTGACGCTTCTCTTTTGATACCCGGCGATTCACTGATCGGCCTGGCGGATGAAGCGCAGTGGATAGTTACCAAAGAAAGTGAGAAGAACCTTGCCACCACCGTTGAAGTTAATTTCGACGGCTTTGAACTGAATGCTCTGGTGAACCCTCAAACGATACGAGCTCACAGGTACGGGCCGGTAATTGCCCATTTAGATGCTGAAGAGGGAAAATACTTTCAGCTGGGCATCGGTTCACTCACCGACACCGACTCGCTGACTTACGGCATGCTAACCTCTGCCAAAACCCTGGTCCTGCGAAACGAGCCTAAGTATGTTAGTCTTGGCAGAATGCCTTTGAGCTCCGGGCCTGCGTTTTTCGTACCCAACATATTTGCGCCCCGTGCCTCTCTGGAGGAAAACAGGCTTTTCAGGCCATTTCTTGCAGGTATCCCTGTTGAAAAGTTCACAATGGCCATCTGGGACGGGTACAATGTAGAAATGTACAGCGTCAATCAAACCGATGCAGTACTTGACGAGCTGGGTTGGGACGGAACCACAAACGGTGGCGCTGCAGCCTCAGAAGGGGTTTACTACTATTCAGTTCAGGTGGTTACGCCACAGGGGTCATTCAGTAAAAAAGGATCATTTATTTTACTGCGATGAAAAGAAGCACACTCATCGGCCTTATTCTTCTTCTGTTCATTGGACAGATAAAAGCCCAGGGCGGGCAGTTTTCGCAGTTCTACTCCAGCGCTATTTTTGTTAACCCGGCGTTTGCAGGAACAAATCCGTACCTTTCAGCCAGGATAAACTTCAATAAAAGTAAGCTGGCAGGGGACGGATCACTTCATGACCTCAGTCAGGCAACCGTCTCCTACCCTGTTTTTCAGAATACAAGCAGGAAATTTCAGGTAGGTGGAGCGGGTCTTACCTTCTTTAAGGAAACCCAGGGCATTCAGGGTGCTTTCTCTACGCAAAAAATATTACTTACCGGTGCCTATGCACTCAAGCTGAAGCGGTTACGAAATAACACTTTGATCTTTGGATTACAGGGAGGCGTTACACAAACAAGAATATCTCTGAATGGATTACAATGGGGATCGCAGTACAATCCCTATATCGGCTTCGATAATTCGCAAAACCCGGAGGATATTGGCAAGCTGTCGTCTTACCATCCTGTTTTCAATTTTGGCGTTTTGTATTCCGCCATCGATAACCCCAATGCGATGTTCAGGGATCGGTCGTTTACCATTGGGCTCTCTGCCGACAATCTCAACACACCAAAAAGCCGGTTTGGTGGCCTGTACCTCACCGACAACCCTATACTGTTCAAACTGGTATCAAACGCCAAGTTTATTGTTACGCCAAAAACATATGTGCACCCTTCCCTATTGGTGGCATACTCATCACAAAGCTATCAGGTGAACCTTGGCACCTACCTCTCACATCAGATCAACAGCACCATGTCCGATGTTGCTTTGACGCTGCAAGTGGGCACATGGTACCGGTTGTTTGATTCATTCATTGTATTAGGCGGTTTCAAAATCAACGACTTTAGTGCAGGCATTAGTTACGATCTCAATTCGAATACTTATCGTAACAATGAGATTTATGGTCAAATTGCACCATCATTTGAAGTATCTTTGGGATATGACTTCAACTTCCGCAATAACCCCTTCAAGGTTAATAGCCCAATATTCTAAGACATGAAATAGCCATAAGGAATACCCTACCCAACGGACCGGCGTGGAACGATGAATAAAGTCGGAGAATAGTCGACTATCGCTTCCAAAAGGTTTTGGCTATTCCATCTGGCCGCTAAAAAGTAAATTTTATATAGATGAAATTTTTTTGGTCTGCATTGCTGCTTGCTTTTTCATTGCATGTCTCCGGTCAGTCTGTTGAAAAACTGAAGAAGGTGGCCGACGAATACTACGATGCAGAAAGATACCTTGAGGCTGCGGAGTTTTACGAAAAAGTGATCTCTCTTTCTCCCAGTGATCTTGAGTCGAGATACAGGCAGGCGTTTAGTTACTTAAAGAGCACCAACTACAGCACAGCTGAGGAGAAATTCAGTGCATTGAGCGTGATTTCCGGCCCTCATCAACCCTTCTCCATTTACTACCATGGGTTTCTGACAAAGATCAAGGGAGACTTTAAAGCTGCGGACTCCATCTTTAGCACTTTCCTACAGCTCGAACCAGCTAGCCAGGAAAAACTTTTGTCGCTGGTTAAATTTCAGAAGGCAGGTTGTGAGCTGGGCATGCGGCTCCAGCGAGCGAAGCCCAAGTATAAACTCACTTCTCTGACAGACGTTAATTCAGATCAAAACGACCTTGGGGTGATCGAGTGGCCGGTTAATGGCAACCTCGTGATGTCTACGACCCGAAAAGTACACTCTCTCCAATATTATGACCCTAAGTTTGGCGACTATCTGCCCAGCCTTATATCGTACGGCAAAGCCAATAATAACAAATGGAAGGAAACCGCATTTTTCAAAAAACTCAACACCCGATGGTCGCAGGGCACAGGCTCATTTACCGGTGATGGCCGTACGTTTTACTATAGTGATTGCAACAAAGAAAGTACCTGCAAAGTGCTTGTCACCACCTGGGACGGAAAAAACTGGACGGAGCCTGCCCAGCTTGACACTACTATTAACATGCCTGGTACTGATGTAAAGCATCCGTTTGTAACAGCAAGTGCCGATACTATCTTTTTCTCCTCCAACAGACCCGGAGGTCAGGGCGGGCTCGACATTTGGATGAGCCTTCGGATTGACAGCAGCAGGTGGACAACAGCTATCAATCTGGGAGAAAGAATCAATACGCAGGGCGACGAAATAACGCCTTTCTACTCCCCTGCCTATAGCTGCCTGACGTTCGCCTCCAACGGGTTGGCTGGTTACGGTGGTTTCGATCTGTACCTGGCCAAGCAGCTGTCCTTTTTCGAACCCAAAGTATATAACCTGGGGGTGCCCTTTAATAGCACGCTGGACGACACCTATCTATTCCTGGGAAAAAGCGGCTACTTATCATCCAACAGAGATGGGAACAGGCTGGATGTCATGGCATTTCCGTATGGAAGCCTTAAGGAGTTTTTTGAATACATCATGACAAACGATGCCATTATCGACTTTCAGTATTATACAGCCTCTTCATTAGACCTTTACACCTTCCGGATGGACGACTACCAGGGCTACGACATCTTTTTTCCAACAGGGAGAGAATCCGCCCCGCCAACTTTCAATACAACAACTGAGCTTATCAATATACATGGTGCTGGTGTAACGCCTGGGGAGCTTGTCAGGCTGACTATAGACTCACGGACTGATATTCTGACGCTGGCCAACCCGTCTGGCCATTTTGCGTATCTGCTGTCTCCTGACAGCCTCTCGAATAAATACACCATCACCACACCAAGCAAGCTACAGGCCGTGGTGAATGAAGTAGATACTGCGGGGAGCTTTTATGAGTATGCTTACGAAAAAGTCTATTTCAACTACGGGAGCTCGTATTTAAGAAGTGAAACTTTTGTGGCACTCGATGACCTGGTGAGGCAGTTTGAAGAAAGCAATATTGCCCTGATTGACATTCAAACGCATGCCGATAGCAGAGGCGACAAAGATTACAATAGGACACTGAGTGAAAAAAGGGGCGTTTCCATCATGAAATACCTGTTATCGAAAGGGATACCCGAAGCCAAAATGAGGGTGTTCGCTTTCGGGGAAGAGGAGCCCATTTCTGAAAATGACTCCTGGTATGCACGGTTTTTCAGCCGGCGAGCTCAAATTATCATCCATACGGAAACTCAGGTCGCCTATAATAAGCCAGAAACGTTTCTGGTAATGAGATCGCTGGACCTTAAGTCAGCAGCGCAAAATTTGGGCATTGCACCAAACAAGCTCAAAGAATGGAATGGCATCGACAATCGTGACCTGACGGAAGGCCATACGCTGAGAGTATTTGATGCCGGGCACAAAACGCCAAGCATGCGCAACCTCATCAATCAAAAAGATATTGATGATAATTTTTTCCTGTACACAGTAAAACCAGGGGAATCACTAGAATCTATTGCCAGAAAGTTCAAAACCATTGAAGAGCTTATATACGAAATAAATCAACTCGAAGAAGAGTTAAAGCCCGGGGACGAAATAATAGTGATGTTGTAATTACTTCTTCGATACAAGAATAAAGGCTCCCCATGTAAAGGGATCCGGGTATTGTTGTTTAAAACGCTGTCTTGCTGTGAAAAAAGAGTCTTCTATGGAATGTTCTTTCACAAATTCTGAATAAAACATATTCATGAAGTTTTTTGTAGCGGTGTCGTTCACCTTTACCAGAGAAATAATAAGATTGCTTGCCCCCGCCACCAAAAAAGCCCGCTGTAAGCCGTAAACACCCTCCCCATTTTTAACTGTTCCAAGTGCCGTTTCGCAAGCCGAGAGCACGACAAGCCTGGTTTGATCAAGCTTAAGGTTCATTGCTTCATAGGCAGTCAAAATTCCATCGTCCTCGGTACTCTTATCTTTGGCCAGATAAACGCCCGAGTTGAGCAACGCACTTTGCCGCTTGCTGTCTTCCTCAAAATAGCCATGAGTTGCCAGGTGAAGTATGCCAGGATCCTGATTAAGTTTAAGGTTGCTCTCTGTGGCACTCAGATAATAGAAGTCCGAAACCTTCCACTTTCCTCCCTGTAGAATATCGGTTACATCATCAGCCTCCCTTTCCGCTTCTGGCAGTGGGTTGAGTGGTGAAGTCAAAGTCAGGGTTGTAAAGTCAGGATTACCAAAAATAGCCGCCGTATTCAGCTTATTAGCGGCTTCCTTGCCTCCCTGAATAAAGTCTTTGCCGCTGGTAATGTGCACCAGCTTGTATTTGTCCGACACGTATTGCTCTGTAGCCGAATCATACAATATGGCCGGGTTTAACTTGTGATAAATGCCATCCGGGGCGTAATAAACCTTCTTGTCTGTTTTAAGTTCATCGTCAATTTTTTTCCAGAATACATTATAGGAAGACGCATCTTCAAGGCCGTACCTGAGGGAATTTTTATAGAAGGTATACTGATCCACCAGCTGCTCACTGCCATCAAGCTTGATCCTTTTTAGCTGGTTAGAGCCTCCCTGCAGAATGAACACCACGTAGCTGCTCCGGTCATCAAACCCCTGCTCGGCTCCCAACTTACCCAGCTTGAATGAGTAGTTCCTAAACTCAATCACCTCTACTAAAACAGCGCTATCTGCAATATTCTTCTCCACATCCTGCCAGCTGTAGAAAGAGAGCTCACTCTGAGAGGAGAACGTAGATGACAGGAGCGCCATCCTTTTTTCCAGGTTGTTGCACTGCTCTTCCAGGCTTGCAATGTTGATTCCTCTCAGAGTCAGTTCATGTTCAGAGAGAAGATAGCTTTGAGCCAGCATGTACTTTGCTTCTCTCCACTTAACAAAGCTGTTCTTGACGACCGGATCAGGGTTTTCCAGCATAGTAGTGCGCATCTTGTCGGCCGCATAAAACAATACTGATTTTGTGTTCAAATAGTAGTTGTAAACCTTTTCCGTCCACTCTGTTTCAAAATATCTTTTCCCGAAGGAAATACTCGCAAAACGCTCCAGGTTAAACTTAATGTCTTCAAAAAATAGCTGTCTTTGCTGATCGGTGAGTACAGGAAACACCGATTGCATATGGTGAATTTCTGCTTTTAGTGCTTCGTCGAAATGCTCGAGAGCCAGAAGTGTGTCGCCTTTATTCAGAAAGTGAACGCCGAGGTCGTTGAGACTCTTCGCATACATCGGGTGTTTCTCTCCCAACTTTTCCTTCCTGATCTTCAGTGCTTGCAGCAAAAGCTTCTCCGACAACTCCACATACCCAAACGCCTGATAAATCAGCGCTATATTGTTGAGTGTTGTTGCATACCTGGGGTTTTCCGGCCCATAAATGGTTTTATCCAAATCAAGCACCCTCATATAAATATTAAGGGCGCTATTGATGTCGCCCAGGCTTTTCTGTACATTGGCCAGGTTGCTCAGCACATTAGCATAGTCGGGGTGAACGCCCCCATACAGCTCCCGCATAGCCGCAGCACTCTCCTGAAACATAGCGAAAGCCTTTCTGTAGTCTCTTTTCTTCGAATAAATAGCACCAATGTTGTTGGTCACATAGGGCAAGATTTCAATCCTGCTGCCTGCATAGTGCAGCAAATCCTCAAAATATGCCTGTGATGTAACAAGGTCATTGATCCTAAAGTACAATACCGCAAGGCTATTAAGTGTCTCTATTCTCAGCAGCGAGTCTGAGGGGTAGCGCTCCTTTTTCAATTGCAAATTGTTTAGCAACTGGTTTTCCGAGGCAGAAAACTCTCCCTGATCAAGTTTTATCGCCGCCAGCCTGTCAAGTGCCCGCAGATGCATAACCTCATTCTTTCCCTTCAGGGCTTCTATCGCCTGGTTCAGGGCAACTTCGCCTTCCTCATAGTCACCCATGTCCCTCAGCAGCGTACCATACTCAGTCAGCAAGGCTCCCTTGATGGAATCATTTTCTGAAAAATACTGGGAGGTCAACCTAAGCGCCCTCTCAAACTGAGTTCGGCTCTTTTCATACTGGCCAACCTCCATGTAAAAGAGTCCATTTTTATAAGTAGCGTCGAGGTAAATAGGGCTCTGTTCGGAATAGTTCATTCGCACAAGCGAGTCTGCCCAAAGCAGATACGATTCAGCTGCCAGGTAGTCACTATTGTTCTGATAAGCCGCTGAAAGGTTCAAACATATTTTGATAAGCCCGGGGCTCAGGCTGTCGTATTGCGCTACCTCCTCCTTCAAGCTATTTTGAATGGCCCTGATAGCTCTGTTGTGTTCTGCAAAGCCCAGGTATATAAGTCCAATATTATTGTATGCCTCGGCGTACCCCACCTCCCTCTGACAAAGCCCCGAATCGAGCTTTGCGATGAGTTGATCGGCAAAGTACACAGACCTGACCCTATCTATTTTTGAGTAGTAGTTAGCGCTATCCAGCTGTTCCAGGCAATTTTGAGAAATGGCCAGCGTTGGAGTTAAAAAAAATGCAAACCAGAAAAGATGGAAAAGTCGTTTATTCATAATAGGATTCAATCCTATATACGCACGAAACTAGCAGTTGCGGATTGGCAAAACATAAATTTTCCTTCAAATATTTATATAAAAAGGATGGGCGGTCTTCGTTACCTTGATCCCTACGAGAATTACTTCAATAAATAACTTTTATGCAGTCGGGCTATTATTTTGCGAGGTGCCTGGATATAGTGAAATAAAAACTACTTCCACTGCCTGCCTTTGACTCTACCCAAATCTTTCCTCCATGGAGTTCAACTATCTTTTTGCAGAATGCCAATCCTATTCCGGTGCCCTGATAAGAGGTATCACTATGCGCCCTTTTAAAAATGACGAATATTTTGTCGAGGTTATCTTTGTCTATTCCTATACCGTTGTCCTTCACTAAAAATTCAAAAAAATCACTTCGCTCTTTGACTGACACTTCTATGACTGGTCTCACGGCCGGGCTCCTGAATTTGATGGCATTGCTGATCAGGTTTTGAAACAGTTGATTAAAATCGAGCGGAAAAACAGCTACAGGATCCATATCCCTGACTGATTCATCAATTATAAGTTTTGCACCACTTTCCGAAACGGCTGAGCGCAAATCGCTGGCGACGTTTTTTATCACCTCTTCGCACCTAACTTGTTCAACTGCCAATTGCCTGCCAATGCGGGAGTAGTCTAAAAGACCTTTAATTAACATCTTCAATCGTTCGACGGAAAAAGAAATGTAATCCAGGCCCTTTTCGAAATCTCTGGCTCCGCTCTTTGCGCTTGGAAGCTTCAGCACCTCGGTGATTCCCAGAATAGTATTAAGCGGCTCTTGAAGATCGTGTGAAGCTATATAGGTAAACTGCTCCATCTCCTCATTTTTTATTTTTAACTCTTTAACAAGCCTGGCAGACTCAATAACCTCATTCTTTATATTTTCTTTGAGTGAGCTTTCCTTCTCCAGCGTTTGAGTAAACCCGGAAGTTAGCATCTGTATGGACGCTGCAAACAAAATACTTAACAACACCTGATTTGAGGCTACTGCCAGCCAGGCCTCAGGTGTGTAAATGGTAACCATGGCCGAGTCCATCACTTGCAGTTGCATACCCAGAGCGAACAACAGGCAAATAACTGTATTGATAAGAATACACCAGTAGGCCAATTTGCTGGAGTAGATAAGACTGACGAAGATGACCGTGGACAGGAGATACAAAAGACCAGGGCCGTAAGCTCCCATGTAATACAACAAGCTCACAGACAACAAGTATAGCGTGAATACATATATGAGCTTTCGACAACGCAGGCTTAGTCTTTTTGAGAAGGTAACCAACACTATCAACACTATCGCCAGGCTATCGTAAAACGCTATCGCAGTTTGATCAAGGTAATAGCATATTGCCATTGCGGGAATATAGGCAATCATGCACACAGGCAACGTGTAAACAACTATGACGTAAAACAGCTTGTCACGCCAGTAATCTACTCCTTTTATATCGGGGACAGTTTCCTTTGACAGGTTTGACGCTATCAGCTCCCTATATCTTGACCAAAAACTCATGCGACATATTTAATGCTACTAAAAAACAATTCTCAAATTGATGGATGGAGCTAATTGTATAACGAAGTTAACGAATAGGGAGTGCAACGGATGTGTGTACCAATGTCAAATTCGATAAATGAAAACGCAAATTACCTCACACGATTGTGTGAGGCCTTTTCAGATAATCGTGTTTCGACAAACAATGCTTCGCTGAAGAGCAATATTAACTTAAGTTTTCCTAAATTCACTTAACTAATGTCAGGGACGGCGGGCACGATGTCACGTGCGCCTGATCATTTCAACACTCTGCAACCTCTAAAATGAAACTTATGAAAGCGATTATACTTATCGGTCTTTTGATTACTGTTCACGCCAATGGCTATAGTCAGAATGTTCCCTCATCAGACATTCAGATAAAGACAGCCTTGCTTGCCGCACCTACGGAGCTTAAGGACGGCGCCAAGGTTTATGGCTACAATAGTGCAGGAGAGTTCACCACGCTTCGTGAGGGGTCAAACGGGCTAATATGCCTCGCCGATGATCCCAACTCTAAGGGCTTCAATGTGGCCTGCTACCAAAAAGATCTCGATCCGTTTATGGCAAGAGGCAGAGAATTGAAAAAGGAAGGCAAAACATCGCAGGAAATATTCGACATCAGAGAAACGGAAACAAAGGCAGGTAAAATAAATATTCCTAAAGGCAGTACACTATATGTTTACAACGCAGAAGACGGCGATGTTACCTGGGCTTCCGGTGAAGTGGTTAACGGCTACTTAAGATATGTGGTGTATGTCCCTTTTGAAACTTCTGAGTCAACCGGCCTTCCTACAAAACCAGAATTTGCAGGGCAGCCATGGATCATGAACCCTGGCACTCACAGGGCACATATCATGCTTAGTCCACCAAGAGAGTAGTAACTCTTTCCTTTTTCGCTTTTTCTGGTGAGCATTTAAACGAAAAGCCAGGGAACAGAGAACCTGCGTCTTTGAACTTAGTGTTGCGTTGGGGGCACAGATCAATTAATATCCCGGAGCAGGCTATTGTACCGGTTAACACCTTAGGTGGATACGCTTCCTTCCAATTCTGCGATAGCCGAAAAACGCACCCGGTTGATGCTTTCCTCCACAATAATTTACTCTCATCAAGCTGCGGGGATGTCAAGTAGCCTTTGCTCCGCAACCAAAGTTACTTCTGATCCAAGGATCGCCGAATCAAACTACATCATGATTAAGTCCTCTTATCGATCGCCAACTGGGAACCATTTTATAGGGGGATCACAGGACGAACCTACACTATATACAAATAAGGACCAACAACTTGAGGATTAGAAAAGAATGCTGTATTAAGAAATGATTCAGGTGTAATCCCTAAAGATACATGTTTAAAGCCTGTTTGTCGAGCGATAGTTTCAAGTTTTTTCTAACACACAACTTGATTAATATAAACCGAAAAATTAGGAATTTTCCGAGCTAAAATGAGTTTTCGTTTCTCACTTATTTTTCCTTTTGCAAGCGAGTACGATGCGGGCACAAACCAATCATGGATGGTTGAAACTAGTTTATCGAGTATGATCCAGAAGCGTGAAGGAGAATTATTGGTTAATTTCTTTCACGAGAATTTCGGCTTTTTTCGTGATGTCTCTAATCACTTCATCGAGTTCCTTTGCAGAAAGGTCTATATAACGAAGGAGTTCTGACTTGGTAGTTTCGTCGTTTTCATAGTTAGTTACTAAATCTACCAAGCCCATAATCCTTGCTACCGGGGCACGAACTATGTGGGATTGAACCCATGATATTTTACGTAGTTGTATATTCTGGTCCCGTATGGCTTTCAAATTTTCGAGTCTTTCGGTATTATCCCGAAGGGCGCCAATAATTTTTATTGCTTTACCAGTTTCATTTCTAATAATATACCCCTTGTTATAGACTATCGCATATGTTCCGTCAGGGCGGCCAAACCGAAATTCGTTTTCGCAAAAATCTTCATAACTGTTCTTTAGTTTCTCTCTCAATTTGCAGTACACTTTCGCCAAATCATGGGGATGAATATGATCTTTCCAGAAGGCCAACTCTGTACCATTACCAGAATCAAAATGACCGAACAGCCGTTCCAGAGCGCCTTCCATAATTATGATCTGACCGCTTTGCAAAACCCACTCATATATCAAGTCTTGAGTAGCAAGTGAAGCAAACCGATACCTTTCATTACTGACCTTTAAAGCCAATTCTTTTTCTACACGCTCGGTTACATCTCTGGAATTAATTACGATTCCTTGTATAGTGGAATCATTAAGTAAATTTGATGCAACGGCTTCGATCCAACGCCAGGTTCCATTACCATCTTTAAAGCGAAGAGGACCTATGGGCATTTGTGTCTGCTTTTGTAATTGGTGAAGTTGATCGAGTATCAGCTGTTTATCCTCTGAATGAATGAAATCATAGACATTTTTCCCTTCAAAGCTTGCCGGGCTAATTCCCAGAATCCTACGAGAAGAGTCACTTACAAACTGATAATTCCCTTTGAAATCGAGAATAGCTATGACATCGCCACTATTTTGCACAAGGGTCTTGAACCGTTTCTCGCTTTCGGCCAGCATTCGAGTGGCCTCAAATCGGAGGATTTTTTCATGTCGTTCTCTCAAAGCCTTAATTATGGCTGAGGGCAATTGTTCGATGTGCTTTTTTAAAATAAAATCCGTTGCCTCTGCCCTTATAGCAAATACAGCGTCCTCCTCGAAAAGCGTGCCTGTGACAAATATGAATGGAGTAAGTTCATCTTCGCTTCTGAGTTTTTTCAATGCCTGCAAGCCATCAAACTGTGGGAGATTAAAATCAGCAAGAATCACATCAGGCTTAAATTCACTAAGAGCTTTCTCATAAGCTTCCTGTGCATCTACCACCTGGTAAATACAGTGAAAGTCAAAATTTACCAATTGCAGCTTTAACAGCTCTGCGTCTGTCCTGACGTCTTCAAGAATCAGAACTTTTAAATCTTCCTTTTCCTCCATATATTCCACGGCAACATGGGTTTATGTTTTACTTGGAGGTTGATTAATTAGTGACCAATAATAGCCAATTTCTTTAACACATCTAGTAAACTGATCGAAGTCAACAGGTTTTACAATGAAGCTGTTCACTCCTAATTCATAGCTTCTTATAATGTCCTTATCTTCTTTGGAAGAAGTTAGAACGACCACAGGTATATTTTTGGTTAACGGATTGCCCCTTATTTCTTTCAACACCTCTAAGCCATCTACTTTGGGCATTTTGAGATCCAGTAAAACCACTTTTGGGTGCAAGGATACTTCCCGTTCTTTGAACTCTCCTTCGCCAAAAAGGAAGTCCAACGCTTGCTTGCCATCTTTTAACCAAATAATGTTGTTCGTTAGGTTATTTTCACCTAAAGCAAGTAGCGCCAACATGGCATCGTGCTTGGAGTCTTCAACCAAGAGCACGTCAACTAAACCGTTATTAGTCATGGCTTCTGAATTGGTTATTTTGGAATAGAAAAATACATGGTCGTACCTCTTTCAATTTCGGATTCAGCCCACACTTCACCGCCATGACGCTGAATGATACGTTTAACAATTGCCAAGCCCACACCCGTCCCTTCAAATTCATCTTCAGCGTGAAGTCGCTGGAAAATTCCAAATAGCTTGTGGGCGTATTGCATGTCAAATCCAACGCCATTATCCCGAACATAGAAAATGTGATTGTCAGTATCGCTTAACGAGCCTATTTCGATCTTAGTCTTTTCCCGTGTGCTGCTAAATTTCACAGCGTTGCTCAGCAAGTTATTCACGACATGCTTTATCATTCCCCTGTCTGCGCAAATATCAGGAAGAGGGTTTACACTTATTTCGACTCTTTCTGGATTTATCGACTGCATTAATTCTTTAAATCCTTCTTGAATCAATTCTTCGAGGCTGAATTTTAATTCGCTTTTTTTGATTCTCCCCATTTTGGAAAAAGAAAGGAGGTCGTCAATGAGCCTACTCATTTTGCCCACACTTTCTACTATCACCCCCAGGTAGTATGCTTGAGTATCATTGAGCTGACCATCAAAGTTTTTTACTAATACCTTTGAAAAACCATCAATAGCTCGCAATGGTGTTCGCAAGTCATGAGATACCGAGTAGCTGAAGCTTTCCAACTCATCATTAGCAGCTTTGAGATTTGCGGTACGCTCTTGTACTCTTTTTTCAAGAGTATTGTTGAGCTCATTTAGCTGCAAAATTGCTTCATCCTTTTTTTGTTGCTCTTCAGCTATGAGTTTGTTTTTTTCTAAAAAGTAGGCTTCAGAGATAACAGACATGGCGTAGTCAATTAATTTATTAGTACCATCCCACAACCTCGCTACTTTATCGAAATTATTGTTCATTTCCTTGCCAATAAATAGTTGCATCAATTCCCGGTACTTTGCTATAACGGTAAACCAATCGTTGAATGCCAGGCCCATTTGGGCATAGGTACTGCCTTGCTCAATAAGATGCTCTGTATATGGATCCCAATTCCCCTTTTCAATGGCTTCCTCTTGTAACTGCAGCGAAATTTGATTTTCTTTTACTTGATCTTCCTGACTTTGTAATTTCAAAATTTGTCCAAATTTTGGGTGCTCAAGAAGCACGTTACGTAAGGCTTCCGAGATAGCTAAGCTGTGCTTTTTATTAAAATCCAAAAACGATTTTAAAGCTGCCAGATCACTGGGAGATAATTTTGGCCGTAAGCCTCTAATTAAATTTGAATTCAGCATATCGCACAACATGTTACTTTTCTTACCTTTTTACCTTTCCAATAACCATAAATCCAAATTACAAATATTAAGTTGAGTTTACTACATCTGTTGCAAATACTAAATAACTTACTGTCCTCCAATCAAATGCAGCAAATCCAGCTGAAAAGTGCCTAAATATTATGAATTCGACCTAAAGAAAGCGAGGATTAGAATAAAATAAGGAGCGGAACTACAGGTCAAGCCTACTTAATGCAATTTAGCTTCAAAATTCTTCTTTTTTACTCCAGCCTTGTGGTTGAAGAAGAATTTCAAAGCTGTTTCACATTCAAGGGGCGGGGTGATAAACTAGCTTAGAAAAAGATTTGGCTGGTTTATTTTTAAAGGCGCTTGACCTATAAGAAATCAATATACTAAGCGAATGAAAGTTAAATACAATACTACATTCAGTAAAGAATAACTGAATGTAGGTTTTCCCTCTTAGTGGTACTTTTCCCTAAAAGTTATCAAAAGCCTTCATCCATAAATTCCTCCCCTTGAGGTCGCTTTTTAGGCTTTCGCTGATATACCCTAACAAAATCTATTTCCATTCGCTGGGGCCAGTCGGTAGACTCCAACCCCTGCCCTTGCCTCACCGAGACGTTGAGAATGAGGTAAAATGGGTTAAAAAATGGCCAGCCATCTTTTCCCGTGCCATCATCCACCACTTTGTGATACTTCTTTCCATCCACAAACCATTCAATCTTTGTGGGTGTCCACTCTATAGAGAAAGTATGAAACCTTTTATCGACGGCGCTCAGCTGTATATGCCCCATCCTTTCGGTACCAAGAGCCAAATTATAAGCTGACGTATGCACCATGCCATGGATCACCTCCACTTCAGCGCCTGAATGAACCATGATATCCAACTGTCCATCCTCAGGTAGCTTCACAGGCCGGTCGTCGAAGTAGGGAAGCATCCATATAGCAGGGCTAGTACCAGAGCCAGCTGGAAGCCGGGCCCTCACCTCAATCTTTCCGTATAGCCACTCATTCTTCCCACGGGTAACCACCCTGGCCGAGGTGTAGTCAGCGTCGCCAAATTTTTCCTGATGAGCTTCAATAACCAGGTAGCCCGACTCAACTCTGGCATTATTGGTTCGCTTGAAAGTGTAGTATTGCTCTTCATTGCCACCCCAGCCACAAAACACCGGGCAACCATCTCCAACGTCATAGGTCCACTTGGTGCTGTCTGGCAACCCCTTGTAGTCGAATTCATCAGACCATGCAAGCCTGTACCGCTGCGCATTGGCACAATATCCAACCAAACTAACGGCAATTACAGCCGCACCAACTGTCAACCTCCATTTACTCTTCATCCAAAAAAATGCTTTGATGATTTTCTACAAACATTAAATGTAATTGAAAGTTAACTAAAACGAACAACTATCATTTTCAATGTCAGGTATTACAGCTATCTTTTCCGTAATTCAACCGAGGTTTGACATTATGAAAGAGTGCCTCAAGCAAGCGCATTTTTCAGTTTATCCAGAATGATCTTTTACGGTTACTCAAATTATTTGAAGCAAACAGAATTTTATTGTAATAAAACGTGTATTGATATATAGTTGCCTACCTTTCGGTAAAATTCATCAAGCATAACATTTAAAGAGTATCACAAACCATGGAAAATCGTCGTTTTGTCCCCGTCATCGTTGTCTTACTTATCGCAGTCATTCTTCTCATCTATCTTTCATCCAGTATTTTTTATACAATACGCCCTGGAGAAAGAGCAGTTCTTTTCTACAAGTTTGGAAAAGGAATGGACAAGGAAAACATTCAAATGCCCGGATTCCACGTGAAAGCACCCTACAATGAGCTGTTCGTATATGACGTAACCGAAAATCAAGTGGAGGAAACACTCGATGTGCTTGACAGAAACGGTTTGTCTATCAGCGTCGATGTCTCAGTGAGGTTTCACCCAATGTTCGACAAGATTGGCTACATACAAGAGACTTTCCAACAAGACTATGTGAACAGGCTGGTTGTGCCGGAGGTGCGGTCTACCGTTCGTCAGGTAATGGGCAGGTTCTCGGCCGAAGAAATATACTCAACCAAAAGGCCTGAGGTTGAAGGCGCTATTAAAAGTGAAACAGAAGCGGTATTAGGTGCTGAAGGAAACTACATTCAAATGAGAGCACTTCTTATCCGGTCGATCAAACTGCCGGAGCAAATAGGGCTCGCCATTGAAAATAAACTAAAACAAGAGCAGGAGGCACTTGCCTATCAGTTCAGACTCGACAGAGAAAAAAGTGAGGCAGAGCGTAAGCGTATCGGTGCAGAAGGTGAGGCCGCCGCTAACAAAATTATCAACAGTAGTTTGACCGACGAACTGCTCAAGATGAGAGGCATTGAAGCCACTCAGCAATTAGCCAACTCGCCTAACGCAAAAATTGTAGTTATTGGCAGCGCAAAAGACGGACTCCCTCTTATTTTGGGAAATAATTGATCTTTCCTGATCCAATAATTTTACATATTTTAGGGCAGTATTATTTATCGTTAGTAACATATAAATTTATTCGAATCAATGTCTAAAGTTGCTGAAATACATTACGACGGCCAGGTTTACGAAATGCCTGTGATTGAGGGTTCAGAAAATGAAAAAGCAATCGACATTAGTAGCCTCAGAGCAAAAAGCGGATTGATCACCATTGATCAGGGCTTCAAAAACACGGGCTCTACTACGTCAGCCATCACTTTTCTCGATGGAGAATTGGGCATTCTAAGATACCGTGGTTATCCAATTGAGGAACTTGCCGAAAAATCGACCTTCCTCGAAGTGGCCTACCTGCTTATTTACGGAGAGCTACCTAAAAAGGACACGTTCGAGAGTTTCAAAAAGGACGTCACGCACCATACGCTTGTGCATGAGGACATCAAGAAAATACTGGAAGGGTTTCCAAGCAATGCCCACCCAATGGGCGTACTCTCTTCGTTGGTTTGCTCGCTTACCGCTTTTTACCCAGAGTCTCTTGACCCAAACAGGTCGTGGGACAAAGTGAATCTTGGCATCATCAGGCTGATCGCCAAAATGCCAACTTTTGCCGCCTGGGCATATAAAAACGAAATGGGGCATCCTGTCATCTACCCTGACAATAACCTCGACTACTGCGGCAACTTCCTGAAGATGATGTTTGCTCTTCCGGCAGATCAATACGAAGCTGACCCGGTAGTTGCCAGCGCTTTGGACAAACTGCTCATCCTCCATGCGGATCATGAACAAAACTGCTCCACATCAACTGTTCGAATTGTAGGCTCGTCTCAGGCAAGTCTCTACTCTTCAGTGTCTGCAGGGATCAATGCATTGTGGGGCCCGCTCCATGGTGGTGCCAATCAGGCGGTTATCGAAATGCTGGAAGCCATTAAAGAAGATGGTGGCAACAGTAAAAAGTGGTTGGAAAAAGCGAAGGACAAAGATGATCCTTTCCGTTTGATGGGATTTGGCCACAGAGTATACAAGAACTTTGACCCAAGAGCGAAAATTATCAAGAAAGCTGCCGACGACGTTTTGGCGAAAATGGGTGTGAATGATCCCGTGCTTGATATTGCCAAAGAGTTGGAAGAAGCTGCATTGAAAGACCCTTATTTCGTAGAAAGAAAGCTCTACCCCAACGTAGATTTCTATAGCGGTATCATTTACAGAGCCATTGGCATACCTACAGAAATGTTCACTGTGATGTTTGCGCTGGGAAGGCTTCCGGGCTGGATTGCCCAATGGAAGGAAATGAGAGCCAATAGTGAGCCTATCGGCAGACCAAGACAGGTGTATGTAGGCGAGGTAGAAAGAAACTACGTCCCAATTAGTAAAAGATAAGATTGTTTTTCATCAAAATAACTTAGCCCTGTCTTGCGATAGGGCTTTTTTTTAGCCAATTTGTTCTGAACACTGAGCCAGTAATAATCGACCTGGGATGGCAGCTAAAAAATTTCATGTTTTCATTGTAGACGATGATCCATCTTTTCGTTTCATAACAAAAAAATTGTGTGAGAAGGAACCCTCGATTGGCCGGATAGAAGACTTCGAGGATATTTACGATGCCTTAAGGCAAATCATGCTGCACAAAAAAAGTGCGGAGAATTTGCCGGACGTAATCCTTCTTGACTTGAACTTTCCAACACTAAATGGCTGGGAGTTTCTGGAAGGTTTCGTAGACCTTCAGGTGTCTCTGGCTAAAAAAATACCTGTGTTTGTTATCAGCTCCTCACTTCTGAATTCCGACAGAGCAAGAGCAAAGGAAATCGATATTGTAAAAGGTTTTTTTTCTAAGCCAATCACCCTTGAGCAGGTGACCTCAATCATGCAGTCGCTTGACCACGTTTAGGACGAGGAAACTGATCTTTCTTTCGATAAAGTAAACGCCGTCGTCACACCCACAATAGCACCCATCAGGTGCGACTCCCAACTCACACCAGGCTGCGAAGGGAAAATCCCATAGATGATACCGCCGTACAAAGCGACCACCACTATGGAAATGAACATAGATCGAAAATCTTTTCGGAAAATGCCGAAAGAAATAAGAAAGAAAGCCAACCCATAGATAAGGCCGCTAGCGCCAATATGGTAGAAAGACCTGCCAAACAACCAGACAAATATCCCCGTGAAAAGGTAACACTGGAGAAATACCCGAGTGGCAATCTTGTCATAAAAATAATAGAGAGCCCCTCCCAAAAAAAGCAAAGGAAGCGTATTGGATGTGATGTGCATCCAGCTGCCGTGGATCATCGGGCCGGTAAGTATGCCAATTAATCCGTGGAGAGTTCTTGGGTAAATGCCTAGAAAACCAAGGTCAATCGACAGATAGTTCTCCACGGCGAAGAAAGCCCACATCAAGAAGACAAGCCTAAGGGGCGGGAGAATGTATTTTCCGTTAAGCATAAAAAAACCCAGGGACTGCCTGGGCTGTTCATTGTAAAATAGATTTTTACTTCTTTGCCGGGTCGTTGATCATCGTCAACTCCATCAGTTTGGCCTCCTCATAACTAACTGACAAATACCCTAGAATGCCACCAGACGATTCCGCAATCTTCTTGGCAATATCCTTCAGACTGGCATAAAACTCTGTAGAGAAAGTTTTATTTAGTTTAGGCAGAATGAGGTTCAGCTTTTTCAGTTCTCTGTTGATGGCCGGTCCCCTCTCGGCTGCTTTATGAGGCAACTCTTCTATCATGGTCATGAAATCGTTCTCAAACCTCTCTCCTACTGCCTTATAGTAGCCAAGCAGCGACTCCCTGGCCTTTTGCTGCTTCACCTTAGCCAGTTGAATAGCTTTCTGGATTTCTGATTTGTCAATATTATCGTCTGCGCCGGCAATAAGCACCGATACATAGGCAGGCGCCTTCAGCAAAATTTCTACTTCATCGTCACGAAGCTTCTCAAATTCAGGTATCATTAGATATCGTTTGTTGAAATGAATGTCTTATGCGAAAATATCAAAAATTGCGTTACTGAAAGCGATGAGTCATCACTTTTACGAACAAACATTTAAACCTCACTGTATTTCTAATGTTTTAGTTAAATTTAAAGACTTGGAAAGCTAAAAAGAAAACATGGCCAACATAATAGATTTATCTTATTTGGAAAAAGTTTGCGAAGGAGATACTGAATTCATGAAAGAAATGATCGAGGCATTTATCGAGACTATTCCAGAGAATTTGACTGAAATGCAAAGTGCTCACGATGCTGCTGACTGGCCTCTGCTGGCACGAATCGTCCATAAAATGAAGCCGTCCATCGCATTTATGGGCATAGAGGAGCTAAAAGCTAATGTGCTTGAGCTGGAAGCGCTGGCCAAAGAAGGGAAAAAGCCTGCCGAAACAAAGGTACTTCTCAACAAAGTAGATGGAACCACCACTCAAGCCATTGCTGAATTGAGCGAGCTGCTAAAGACGTTCTAGCAACCCTATTGTATGTAAAGCAAAAAAGGCTGTGCTTCATGGAAGCACAGCCTTTTTTGTGACTGGATCGCTACGGATCAATGAATAATCAACAGCTTCTTGGGCTCAAACATCGCATTCTCGTTGCTGATGATCACAAAGTACATGCCACTGGGCACAGACCTTGTATCTAGTGTTACCCCTTCACTCCCCTTCTGCACTCTGCCATTGGAAATTATAGCTCCCGCCTGATCAATCAGCCTCCATTCAAAGTCATTGTTCAGCTGACTATCAAACCTCACACCCACTTCTGTATTAGCCGGGTTTGGGTAAAGGGCGTAGGAAGAAGCTATTTCGCCAGGAAGATCGACGCCGGTTTCGGTAGCCTGTTTGCCTTTGATGTCAAGGCTGGCAGCCTGATAAATCAGCTTAGTGTCGTTGCTCTGAATAAACGCCACTACCTTCAAATGATCGGGATCCTTTACAAGCTTTCCACTAATTTCCCAGGTGTACGGGAAGGTCAGCACTGTTTCCGTGCTCAGACCGGCAAACCCACTGATGATCTCGCCATTACCATTAGGTAGTAGCTTTCGCATTACGCTTTGGTATGGTTTGCCCTGAAACTCAAGAGAATCTTCTACGATGGCTACATACAAGCGATGCTCGCCACTTGATGGTACAGTTCCATTTGTAGAAATCTTTCTACTTACCTTAACATTGAACGACAGCTGAGTGTCGCCGGCACTAAGTTGTTCGATCGATATACTTGCCAATGGATCCCGAAGCGACGACCTCGACAACTCCAGATCACTAAAAGGTCTTCCGCTAGCACCTGCCGCACGATAGGTTTCTTCCGACACGTTGCCTGAAAGAATTGAGGTGGGCACATCGGTGATACCATAAAAAAGAACCCTTGATCCGGCATCGGCCTTGTTAAGCTGATTAAACGGATCACTGCCCTCTCCTCCTTTGAATTCAGTATGATAGGCTATCGGAATAATGTCATTGTTGTTATTGGCAAGAACCGCCAGTTCATTCTGAAATTGCGTGTCCACGTTATTGCTCAACGAATTAGTTGTTGAGCTGAATTTCTCGAGCAATACCTGCTTGGTTCGGTTGCCGATCCAGAAATTATCGAACGCAAAGCCTTCTTCAGTAAAGCCCGCTTCTGTCCCATCTTTTGTAGCATTAGACGCCAGTGCAAACCGGAAAATAACTTGCTTTCTATCGCCCGGAATCAAATCCAGTTTCTGTCGGGCCGAAGCGTAAGTAAAGTCCACCTGGCCAGCCTTCAGGCTCTTTCCAGCCCAGCCAACTCTGTTGCTTGAACTGCTGAAAAAATCCTGGCTTCCCGGATCAGAAGAGATGCCGTCAATTGTATACCAGTTCTCTCCGGTCGATTGAGCTTCTTCGGCTTCATAGCTTCCAAGCACCTGCCAGGTATCTCCATTGTTAATCGAGTATTGAAATACGACGCCGTCTTTCCTGTCCTCAGTTAGGAACATTCTATCGAAGCTGACCATTGGGCGTGTAAGTGCTGAAAGATCAAAAGCAGGGGACATCACCCAGGCAGTCTGGTTGATTTGATAGACACCTCCGGCTTTTGTAAACATCGCTCTCTGCCCCACACTGGCGGAGTTGAGCTTTTGGCCACCGCTAGTGCCAGTTTCCCAGTCGTTAGGACGAGGGGCTTTTGAAAACTTATCGGCAGTAGGCGTAAACAGAAATGTATTATCCACCCACCAGCCATCAGTTCCAGCCTCAAAGCTGTGGGGAGTGAAATTTTCGCCAACGCTAACAAGCGGCAAAATATGAACCAACCTCTCGGTAGTAGCAACACACTCGTTCACAGAAACCATTGTCAGCCTCACAGTGTAGTCACCCTCTCCCGGGAAAGTAAAGCCTCCGTACTCAGCGTCAAAATAGGCCCGAGCAAAATCATTGCTATTCTGCGTATCGGGATTGCTACTCCTCTCCAAGATCAAAACGTTCTCGCTAGCTGTTATCCACTCAAGCTTCATGTATTTCAAAAACTGATCGGGCAATATTCGGTTGTCAAAGGAGAAAATAGTTGGGCTACCCGCAACTATATGCCTCCAGGCAATGTATGGGTCGGGCGAGCTACCAATATTTCTGAGTACCTGCACGGAGTTAACTGCGCCATTAACACCTGTTACTTTGGCTTTGAAGAAATAGTTGCCTGGCGCAGGTTTTTCAGTATAAATGAAATTTGCCCCGGTACCTATGACAGTTTCTACAGCGTTGGCGGCATCTCCCTTAATCGTCCATTCTACTGAGCTAACGCCACCCAACGCTTCAGCGTTGGGAACATTGGCAGTTAAGTCGATGTCGAAGGACGAACACCCCCCAGTCACCACCAAATCAATCTGAGGAATCGGCTGCACGGTGACTGTTTTTGTAATCTCATTGTAGCAGCCATTTGTACCAGAAGAGCCGTAAGTTATCGGATAACTGGTATTAGCTCCATAGAGATCTCCGCCTCTCGCAGCCAAAGGAGCAAATACTGCTGTGGTGAGACTTGTAGTGGTAGTACCAGTGCCTGTAAATGTACCATTGCTTTGGTTACCGGTAAACCGGATTACCTGGCTTTCCGATACGTCTACTACCAAGTTACTATTCTCGTCATCAAAAGAAATTGTGCTGGAAAAGTCAACCACTGTCAAAGGTTTCACCCGAACCACCCTTTGGAGAGAGTCGACACAACCATTGCTATTTGTCAACGTGTAGGTAACCGTAAACTCGGGATTTTCAGCGGCAGGCAGCTCCTGAGGATCCGTAAGGCCTACTGCCAATAAAGGATCAAAGGTGGCTGTTCCGTCACCGTTGTCGGTAATGCCGGCTCCTTTAAAGGATCCGGTCAGCGCTCCCGCCAAAGAACCAACAAGGTTAAATGGCCCGTTGTCCACACAAATGGCATAAGTACTTGGAATGGGTGTCTTGTCATCATCGTCAAAGGTCATTGTGACCACTGGCAAGGAGTTAATCACTACATCTACCTTCGTCGCAGCACTTTGACACCCTTGCCCAGTAACTTCAGATGTCACGTAATACGTATATGTTCCGGCTTTCTTCGCATCAAATGTTGGATTCAGGCTTGGTACGACATCATTGTTAACCGACGTCGTAGTTGTCAAAAGGTTATTTAAGTTCACATCACTAAACCACCGATAAGTAAATATCGAATTTATGTTAGCATCTATCTGAAGATTGCCTATTTCCTCTCCTATACAATAAGTGTACACATCATTAGTTCCTGTTGTATGAGGCACACCCGCTATTGGAGCATGATAAAAAGTAAAGAACTCTACGCTACTTTCACAACCAGCAAAAACATCGTCTCTAATGGTTTGAGTAACCTTAAAATTGTAGACTGCACCTGACGGAGGGTAATTTACTACTGACGGCGTAAAACTGCTGTTGGTTGCCGTCAACGGAATATTCCTGTCGACATCCCAGAACTGCACAGTCGCACCAGGAAACCTGTTCGCAATACTGAAAGATGGTACAACGGCATCCCCTTCACACATAGCATAACGTGGATTAGTACCATCCGAAACGTTTGCCATTATTGGCTCCGGTGGGATAGGTACCACGGTCACCGAAATCCTCCTCCTGTTACTCTCACAACCAACAAAAGGCGGGCTTATCCCATTATCGACATTCACCACTTGGGTCACATAGAACACGGACGTTTGCTCCAATACCTGATTGGCTGGCGCATTGTCAATCCCCAAATTGGCTGCACTGGCTGACGGCCCCTGAAAAATTGGTGTTGCACTTGGATTATCCAGAGGATCGACGTTATACCAGTTGAAGGTGGCACCACCTGCTCCATTCATTGTAATATTGTTTATAGTGGCTCCATTACAATAATAATAGTCATTGGTACCACTTGCGTCAGTTGGAGTTCCAGGGGTTCCGTACAGAGTAACTTTCAAAGCCACTAAATTACCTTCACAACCCAAATGTTTCCCATCACCTCTTATATTGGTGGTTTGGCTTATGAGGAAATATCTTTCTGAGGGGGGGGAACCGATCAAGAAAAGGTCGCTCGCATTGGCGGTTTTGCGTTCAGTATCCGGGCCAGAAAGTGCCATTGGACTAGAAACCGCCTTTACAATAGCTGTTCCGCCTCCATTCAAAGCGGCTTGATACCAACTGTATCTTCTGGTCTCACCTGCACCAGTAAATGCAGTAAATGCATCGCTCACCTGAAACTCTACACTCGTAGTAACATCTTCTATACAGTACTTAAATTCATACACCGGAACTCCTCCAATATTGCCAGCGGGCAAAACGGGGCCATGGCCCGCATTTACATTATCGACTATAGTCGGAACGCCTGCTTCGGGATAAACAGTAATTGTTAATTTTGTTGGTGGCCCCTCGCACCCTGCGAATGATGTAGCAGCATTCTGATCCTGCAACTTAGTTACCCACACATAGGTGAATCCATTATTGGCTGGATTGAAGCCTGCGCCTACCAAATCAGCATTTGTAATAACATTAGTGGCTGAAGCAAACTTAACGTCATGTCCCCCAAGCTCTGCGACCTGATCCCCATCGTCGATGTACCATTGATAAGCCACGCCAGTTTCTGCTGGGGCAGAAATATTCCCCACAGCATCGTTCTGACAAGTGTAAAACGCAGTTTCCGTTAACGAAGGTGCCGTTGGTGACTGAACGATTCTAACCTCCACCTTTCTGGCGACGGACGTACAACCTGCAAACTCGCTCAGATAATCAGACTGGGTTACATAGAAGTCATATATACCTGGAGTATTGGTATCAATCAACAAGTCTGAAGCAGATGCAACGTCGTTCAGTCCTCCTGCAGCTCCAGGGTCAATAAAACCCGTGAAATCTGAATTGGCATACCAAGAAAACTTGCTATTTGAGGGGTTACTGGAGTCTAGTGTCGCTGCATCAAGGGTTACACTATTTACGGTTTTGCCCTGACAGTATTCTATTACATAACTACTTCCTACTAATGTGGCACTCTGAACAGTTGGTGCAGCAGGTTCATGGTAAAGATTTATCGTCACTGTTCTGAAATCACCCTCACAAGCCTGAAAAATATCCTGATAGGTTTGAGTGACATGAAATTTAATGGTTTTTCGCCTAAGCGTTGGGTTCACCTGAGCTGAAAGATTACTGAGACCAACGCCTGCAAAGTTGTTCAAAATTCCCGTCGTATTTTGCTCTATTGCATTCCCTGGAACACCTGACGCATCATCATAAAAAGTGTAGTTAACCGGCACAGCAAAATCGGGACTATTGAAATCAAAAACCCCAGCTGTTAGCACTTGATCGCTACAATAGCTATAGGTATAGACACCGGAAGATAGAATTGGCGCAACAGCCTCCCGATAAAGGGTAAAATTTCGCACAGCTGTAGCCGGACAATCCCATTCAGGGTTGGGGTCACTGGCAGCGGATGTCACCACTTCTAGGCGGTAAGTAGCCTTGGGCAAAGTTCCCAACCCAATGTTGACAACTTGCCCCCCCATGCTTGATCCATTATTTGCAAGAGCGTGCATATCAATACTGGAGCCATTAAAATACTGGACTGTATTACCAGCCGTTATATTGGTTAACTTGTAATTAGTCCATGAAGTAATATTAGTTCCCGTGTAACCAGCATTGGTGATTTGCGCTTCGATATCATAAGTCGTACCCGCTTCTGCGCAATAAGTAGCGTTCAAATTAGCAATAGTCACGGTGGGTATTGGCCTCAAATACACGATTTGATAAGCGTCAAAATTGTAGTAATAAGGCACATTGACACCATCCCACGTATACCTAAAAATATAAAAATACTGGTCATTCGGGTGATCTATTTTGTATTGTGCCAAGTTGACTCTCCAGTTGGCTTTGTTGTCAACAGTGCCTGTCAAATTAGGAGACTGGGGGAAGCCAGGGAGGCCCAAATCTGGAACAGGCACATTGGTGTACCCATCATAAGAAGAATACAAGGCAAAACTGTAAAACCTGCGTCCGGCTCCAGTAACATCGCCATCAAATGCATCAAAATAAGGGGTATAGGATAAATCTCTACAATAGTCAGTAGGTATGTCATCAGCTGCCGACCCGTTATTATTCTCAGCAAATATGGACGTAAAATCACTTACAGTGAAGTTCCTTGTCTTGGTCACTGATTCAAGCGTAGTGGAATTTGTCAGCATGTAGTTAATTGGAAATGAACCTATTCCCGCCGTCTTTGGAATAAATTTCGTCTGTTTCGTTGAACCAACAGTGGTCTGGGCCCCAAGACCAGCACCTGAATACACGCCTGTATAGCCCGCTGGCAAGTCCGATGTTAATGTAATACCCGTATCGTCGTCGTCGGTGAAATAAGTGGTATTGTTACTCTGTCCAAATTTAGTTGCCGCAACTGTTACTTTCGTAGCACTACTCCGACAGCCAGAAACAGTCTGAGTGACCCAATAAGTGATGATTCCGCCGGGTGAATCAGGTATATTAGCTTTTGCATCGACATCGGTAAATCCCCAGCCATTGGCACCAGTCAATCCTGGCGCTGTGAGTCCGTCAAGTCCTGCCTTTTTTGCAGAAAGTGTACTGTTAGTGTACCATTCAACCCCAGCATTATTTCCAGTTATAGAAATGGGATTTGCATTTGCCGCTGGATCATAAGTATAACCCCCGTAAGTTTCTGTGTAATACTCAAATAAAGGAGTTGAAGCCACTGGTGCCCCAGGCTGAATACTCCCCACATCACCCAAATCAGTATCAACATCCAATCCCAAAATACTCGCAGAGCCTCCCAGGTTTGTAAGATCACCCGAACTAGTTGCCGTTAACATAGTGCCGACCTGAACACCAGCAATCGTCATTGTATTCGGGGACGACAAACTTCCCGCAGTCGCAGTGTAAGTGACTTTCAATACATTGGTGGCAGGAAAACTTACAGAGCCTGATAGCCCTGTGCCAGTTCCGTCAGTAAAAGTTGGAATGGCTGTGGTATTAAAAATGAAGCCGTTTGGCAACTTCACACTGAACACTTTGCTAGTCCCTGTTTGAATATCGCCGTTCTGGCTTTCCGCTATCGTGAACGACCCGGTGCTGTATCCCCCTCCCACACAAATCGCTGCTAGATTCAGGGGAGTAATCAAAACGCCAGTTGATATTAGCAGCTCATTGTTCGAAAGATCTGTCCCTACATTGCCTTGCGTGTCGGTACCCGTGACTGTCACGCTGTAAGTACCCTGCGTAAGTGTTGTTCCCGCACTGGCGAGATTCAGTGACCAACTACCACCACCAACAGTTACCTGCCCTGGCGAGGTGTACGGCCCATGAGAACCCGTACCACTTAAGCTAATAGATACCGAGGCGGCATTGTCATCGATGGTACCTGTGAGTATAGGTTGCGTATTAGTAGTAATCAGACTATTGACAGTGATAATTGGTGCCTGACTGTCAATAGTAACATTCAGCGTGCTGTTGGTGGCCGAATTAGTAGCAGCATCAGTAGCTGTAATTGGTATATTTCTCACACCATTGATTAGGAATTTTGCTGGAATAGGCACCTGATAACTATATACACCCACTCCCTGGTGGATCAATGGCTGCGCTGCTGACAAGGTGCTCAGCAGGTTCCTGAGGTCTGCCGTTACAGTCAACCCCGTCTCACCACTTAAGTTGGCAGTAATAGTGACGAACTCATCGGAGCTAAAAATGGAGGGAGAACCAATTGGCGTACTAC
The DNA here is from genome assembly GCF_963974565.1 of uncultured Imperialibacter sp. NCBI lineage: Bacteria > Pseudomonadati > Bacteroidota > Cytophagia > Cytophagales > Flammeovirgaceae > Imperialibacter > uncultured Imperialibacter sp. The sequence goes on from NZ_CAXBCJ010000034.1 coordinate 29,372, forward strand.
CGCTTGCCGAGGGTGCTGGTGAAAAAACGGGGGCCTTTTGGTCGGCCAGTGTAATGACAATCTTTTGAGAGCCAGCCATCGCTGTTCCTGTCGCCGACGAGTAAATCTGAGATCCACTTAGCGGATATATTTCAAAAGTTTCATTGCCACTGGGCGTCCCAGTAAAACTTAGATTAAAACGAATCTGTGATTCTCCACCCGTCAAATTAGAGTTGTTTGTCTTCTTGATAGAAGTGACGCTAAATCCAGTAACACCCCCATCAGGATCATTGAACAAACGATAGTAGATTTCATCTCCTCCTCCATTCCCCAAATCCAGTGGTTGCGTAGTACCTGTGCTTGAATGCTGATCCACACCTTCTGAAAAGTTGACGATAACATAATCGTTAGATCCGGGCAAGGGCGCATGGGTGTATCCAGTGAAGGTAACAGCCGTTACCACACTCAGTGTATGATTGGTCGATTCCTGAGCAACCGCCAATTTGTTTCCCGCGCCGTCACCTACAGCATTCAATTTAGGTACGATCTTGACCTTTTCTACACCGGAAGTCGTACCTGTAACCTCAATAATGAATCGAACCTGTTCAGCAGGTGCTGACAGCCCTGCATCGGATAACAAATCTGTAATTAAAGCCAAACTCACACCCGTAGCGGTACCGCCGTTTGCATTAAAGATGACATCAAAATCGGCTGGATCCAAGCCACCACCAGGGCCGCTACCTGAAACCGGTTCAGAAAAGGTAGCCTCAATATAGGCGTTTCCTGAGGCAAGAGTTGTGGGCAAAGTAATCTTTGGTGAAACCCCGTCTGTAGTGGCCACAACTGTTCCCACGGCAAAGACGCCGTTCGTGTCGTTTACTTGACTGGCGTTGATGGTCAAATTGGGGGTTGCATCACTGTCTAAACTACCTTCATTAATTGATATAGTTACCAAGTTGCCTACCAAAGCTACGCCTGAGATGACATAACCTGCAACAGCAAAATCGTCATACGTCGGGCCGGTTATATCGATAGAAGCGACACCCAAATTCTCAGAAAATGTCACAAAAACTCTATCAATTTTGCCATCATTGTCATTGTCGCCAGTCACCGCAGAAACAACTGTAGGCGCAATTCCATCACTAACGTTAAAACCAGCTTTCGCTCCGTTATCAACACCGGCAGCATCCTCAACTGCGCTTACATTTATTGAAAGGGAGCCTGTCGATGAATAATTGGTTCCAGCAATTCCCGTAACTGTAAGATTAACCTTGGTTGGGTCAGCGTCGAGTGCAGCGTTTGTTACTCCCAGCCCAGTCACTCCGAAAAAAGTATTATCACCTAATAATACAAGACTTTCGCTGAATGTGACCTGAACATTGGTCAAAGTGGTAGCCTTAGCGCTTAAAATAACCGGACCGGCACCATCTACTATGGTGACAGCGTCATCTACAACCGCAGTGCTTGCATTGGCAACGCCATCGACCCAGGCACCTACCGGAACAGAACCAATTGCTGTTGCTCCGATCGTCGTATTTATTACGGCTTGGCCTGTAATACCTGAAATAGTAACTGTATTTGAGATCCCCATAGGATCTGAAAAAGAGGCACCACTTAAGTTTGCCGATTGCCCATCAGGCAACGTGATGGCACCAAAGTCTACTGCGACAGGTGCGTTTCCATCATCAGTATCAACGGGCTCATTGAAACTCAACTGAATTTCATCAATAAAACCATCAAAATCAGTATCTCTAACCAACAAGCTAGTTATAACTGGCCCGGTAACGTCTGCAGTAGTAACATCCAATTTCACAGGTGAAGCTTGTAAATTGGGTACACCATCCTCTCCCACCACAT
>NZ_CAXBCJ010000035.1:0-28169 GCF_963974565.1 uncultured Imperialibacter sp.
TTATTGCGTTGATTGTGGGGGTCGAATTTTGAAATATTGGTGGGGTGACGTCCGCCGTTGTCGCATCTACTTTGGTTGGTGAAGCCTGTAAGTTAGGAATGACGTCCTGAGCCACAACATACAGATCATAAGCGGTTCCACTTGAGAGCCCTACAACTGTAGCATTGTAGTTGGTGCTTCCCGCTACAACATTGATAGAGCCTGAGGCCAATTCACCAGCCCCCCCACTTCCTGTGCCAGCTTTCACTTCAGCGGCATTGGGAGCAGTCGCTCCGTCTGCCACCACCACATAGTAGGCAATACCAGGCTCATTTAACTCTACATTTACATCAAAACCTACCGCTGTAAGCGAAGAGGTGCTGGGTGTTGAATTTTGAAATACGGGAGGATTAATATCGGCGGTCGTAACGTCCAATTTCACAGGTGAAGCTTGTAAATTGGGTACACCATCCTCTCCCACCACATACACATCGAAGGCAGTCTCGCTGGCCAATCCCGTAACCGTGGCATTATAGTTTGTACTTCCGGCTACAACATTGATAGAGCCTGAAGCCAGTTGACCGGCACCACCGTTTCCTGTACCTGCTTTTACTTCCGCCGAATTAGGTGCAGTCGCTCCATCGGCCACTACCACGTAGTAGGCAGTTCCTGCACCGTCCATCTCCACATTTACATCGAACCCGACTCCCGTTACTGCGGAAATACTTGGTGTCGAGTTTTGAAATACTGGTGGGGTGACATCTGCAGTTGTTACATCTTTCTTTACCGGTGAGGCTTGCAAATTAGCTGAACCATCCTGAGCCACCACATATACATCGTAAGGCGTCTCACTGGTTAGACCAGCCAATGTGGCATTGTAATTAGTGCTTCCTGCCACAACATTGATAGAGCCAGAGGTCAATTCACCGGCCCCTCCATTTCCTGTGCCAGCTTTCACTTCAGCGGCATTGGGAGCAGTCGCTCCGTCCGCCACCACTACATAGTAGGCGATACCAGGCTCATTTAACTCTACATTTACGTCAAAACCTACTCCGGTTATTGCGTTGATTGTGGGGGTCGAATTTTGAAATATTGGTGGGGTGACGTCCGCTGTAGTAACGTCCCTTTTTGTCACTGATGCTTGTAAAGTCATAGCACCATCTTGAGCGACGACATAAACGTCGTATGCCGTTTCACTGGAAAGCGTTGATACCGTTTGACTATAATTTGTTGACCCAGCAACAACGGTAATAGTTCCTGTGGCAAGTTCTCCACTTCCTCCGCTTCCAGTCAATGCCTTTACTTCGACGTTTGTAGGCGCACTGGCTCCATCCGCAACCACGACAAAATAGGCTGTTCCAGAAACGTCCATTTCCACGTTTACATTAAACCCTACTCCTGTTATTGAATTAATCAGCGGGGTGCTATTCTGGAAAACGGGTTGGGCATACGATCTAAAGCCAAACGCAAATCCAGTTAAAAAAATCAGGCCAATGTGTCGATATATATTTCTCATGGTAATGAGGATTGATCAATTAATAAAAATAAGCAAAAAGTGAAATTAAATACTGGAATTATACAATTATTTTCCCAGCACACCGTTTTTATTGGTTTTCATTAAGCCAATGACTGTCTGTGGGTTATTATCAATTTCTATGGTTGTTAACATGACAAACTTGCCGTCAGGGAGTTGAACTATAGCATTGGCTTTGTCATTGCCACTTCCTCCATAGCGGTACCCCAGGTAATCAGCTTCACCAAAATTGTTGGTATCGCCGCCAAAATCATCAGTTCTCATGAGAAGTAACTGCGATCCATTAGCACCGCCTTCATCCGTTTCTGCGGTAGTAGCCGCATATACGAATCTACCACCAAGCGTTCTATAAAAATCAGCAACCTCAACCCCGTCTGGAACATCGATTTGAGTTGAAAGTTGAAATTCACCACTCGTAATTCTCATCAAAAAAGGTTTAGAATTTTGCAAAGAAAGTGTCAATCTATTTCCTGCTAAAAAAATATCCGTATCTGATAACTTAAGCATCCTCACCACCTGCTCATTAACATCCGTAGTTCCTGATTGCGTAAATCTAATACTTTCGTTGCTTACCGGGCCCTGCACCGGAATTGTGGCAATTGTGGCGTTGAACAAGTTTCTGTTGTTTCCTCTGGTCTGCCCAGCTATAACCACCTGGCTGCCATTTTGAATACTTACTACGGCGACCCCGACATCATCGGAGGCTGTTCCTTCGGTCTTTGTCCATACGGTATTGAAGTCTGCATCAAGCTTAACGAGAAAAAAATCACTTAAATCTTGCACTTGTGCATCTCTCAGCGGAACATTTTCAGTTGAACCAACAGCGAAATATCCGTCAGCTATTTCTACTATATCAGCCCCTTTTTGACTAAGTGATAATGTATCATATAAACCACTCGACCCTATCTCGACTGTCTTATATTCACCGCCAAATACCCTGACATCCGAAGCAGAGTCATAGTTTCCACTGGCATCCACCCTCACTATCAGCATAGCAGATTGTTGAAAACTGCTCTCGATCTCATTTTCGTATATACTCCTGTAGGTGATCGATCCAATGAGCAGGTAGCCTCCATTCACGGTCTTCTTTATTCGAACCGGGGTACACGTCACTTTTCCCGTGGACGAAAAATAGGGCAATAATGGAAGAAAGTCCGCCGTAGGAAAACGCTTGATGCCATTTGGTAAGAGATTACCGCTCTTGTCTGCAAAAAGCAATACCCATTCGGTGTTTCCAGTTTGCTCTGTGAGCAAATAGCTGTCACTTGACCCGAAAATCACATAGTTTTCCACTTCAGCACCTTGCAGATTCACGACAAAGTCTGCTGCCTTATCAATACCTTCACCACCAAAATATTTCACAAAGACCTCATCTGGCGCTAAAGAGTTGGGATCTTCGGGCGTGCATCCCACAAGCCCACCAACTACCACAAAGCAAATCGCTCTTAATATCCTCATCATTTAAGTCTCTTCTCTTTAAGTTTTTGTGGATTATAGATCGATAACTGAAAACCACCTACCAGCGTGACTCCATCAAGTGTAAAATCGTTGTCGACCAAACCGATGTTGAAAATACTCTCCTGCTTGTTGCCATCAGCAGTGATTTCTGAGGGAAATCTGTTATCACCGTTGACTATGTTCATCATGCCGTAGTTATACCTGGCCTCCACAAAAAAGAAATGTGTCTTCCTTCGAATTTTCACGCCCAACCCCGCAAAGCCATAGTAAGTCAATGCTTTTCTTCGTTCATCTGCTACCAAATTGGGGTCAGGGAGCGTAGATGAAGCCTTCACACCGTCACGCTCTGACTGATTCGCTCTTCTTGTTGAGGTCTGTTTAGCACTGACTAAGTAATCAAAGCTCACCCCAGCAAAAACGTACGGATTGAATGTTCGCTCTCCATCTCCATAGTAGGTGTATTTTACAAAAACAGGAGCTTCCAACACAGCGTAGTTCTCTGAGTACGTGGCGAGGTTACCCAAACCTTGCGCAACAGCCAGTGAGTCAGATGCGTCGCTGGCGGCCTTTCCGTAGATGACCTCGCTCTCGGCTGAAAATGTCTTCAACACATAGCCCAGGCCCAGGCCCACATCGAAGCCCGGATACACCTCTTTCTCAATCTGGGCAAATCCATTAAACTGTATGCCTGGCGTATAAACCGATTGATCATCGTCTGACCAAAGAGAGTAACTTGTTATCAACCGGTAAGTACTCCGGTTCAACCCAATACTACCACTAACCCTAAAAATAGGCTTGTAACGGAATTTTTCCTTGTGCAAAATAATCTCCTGCGGATCCAAAGAAGGATCCAGCTTATGTTCAGGATCTGCTTTCAACAGTTCAATCATCCAAATATCGGCGTTGGCCAAATCGTCCTGATAGAGGTAAGTCTCTGTCAGTATCTCAAGCGCTCTTATACTTTCTTCTTTAGCAAAGCCGCCACTTTTTATACAAGGCATCAGTAAAGCCGGAATGCCAGGCAGGTCGCCTATATCGAACATTCCTTGCGCCCGATCCAGGTTTTGCGTACAAACTACTGTCTGTGCTATTGCACTTCTGGAAGTCAGAACAATAAGAACGCTAAACAAAGCGATTGCCAATAACTCATTCTTTTTAATATCCTTCATCATTTTATTGTTCAGCTCCACTTGGATAATCCGGACAGGTGATTTTGTAGTCGATGTCACTGCCAACGTATTGGTTCCATTCTGTTTGGTCAAGATTCCGGTCAATTTCGCTGCACAAACCAGCAGCAATCATATCGGGTTTAGTGGGCCACACCCGAAGGAGCTTATCATTACTCGCCGTAGCCAAATAATGACCGTCAGGAGAAAATGAAACAGCGTTAACATAATCGCCGTGGTCATTCAAAATGGTAGGCAGTCCGAAAATATCGTTAAGCACCCAAAGCTTTGCCGTTTTATCCCAACCTGATGATGCAAGCAAGGTGGTAAGCCCATTGAATTCAAGATCAGAGACCGAGCTTTCATGGCCATTTAGCTCTGCCAGGGTTGTCTTTGCGACGATATCCTGGATGACGATTCTGCCCGACTGATCACCATAAGCCAGAAACTGCCCGTTTCGGCTGAAGGCTACAGAAGTGATTGGAATATTGTCGGCATTTACTAGTGTCGCCTGCAGGCTATTATTAGCCATGTTGTACAAATATACATTGCCATCAGTTCCACCTGCAGCCAGTGTTTTCCCGTCTGCACTCATTGCCAACTTTTTCACTGGCTGGCTAAGACTTGCCATAGATGAAAACGACGAGAAATTGCTTCTTTGAATTTTTCCATCATTTCCAACGGACACAAATCCACTCGCATCAGGCAGGAAGACCAAATCGTATACAGCACCTCCGTGTGCGTCAAGTAGGTTAAGGGCTCCAGGGTTCGACAGGTCAATTAGCTGTATGTGATCTTCATTACCAACCGCCAGGTATTTTTCATCGGGACTAACCGCCACAACCCTGTTTACGCTGGAATTTGGAACTGGCAGCACGTCAACCCCTTCTCTGGCGGTGTTGGACATGCTCCACTTCAACACTCTTCCATCAGATCCGGCTGTGTACATATTTTGACCGTCTTTGCTGTACACTACCGACTTAACACCGCCGGTATGTCCCTTCCATTTTACCACGTCTGCTCCGTTTTCCGTTGTCCATGCGTTATAGAGCCCCAGGTAAATATCTCCATTATAAGGTTTGTTACTATATTCCCTAAAGAAGTTGAAGGCTTGCATCGCTATTAAAGTCTTTCGTGTAGCATCTTTCACCTGAGATGTTTTAATCGCCATTGACTGAGCTATCGCCTGGTAACGAAGAGCTTCGGCATTCTTCCGGGCGTCTTCAGCCTTTATTCTCTCTCCCTCGGCAATTTCCGTTTGCTTGACAGCGTTCTGCCTTTCCACATCTGCGACCCGGGCGCTTTCATTGGCTTGTTCAGTTGCTATCAACGCTAGCCCTCGTTGGTACTCGGCCCGTTTTGTTTGTTCTTCAGCATCCAACTGAGCCGCTTTAGCTCTATCAGCTTCAATTGTAGCTTTTTCGGCGTTCTGATCCGCCCGTGCTGCCTCATCTTTTGCGAGTTCCTCTTGCTTTTTGGCTTCAGCTTCGGCAATTTTCGCAAGCTCGAGGTTTTCGACTGCCTGCTGGGTCGCTTTGGTCGCCTCACTCGCCTTAATAATCGAGTAAATCATTGCAAAGAGAAGGATCAATGCCGCACCAGCCAGCACGAGGGCAAATATTCTTGAACGACGTATTTGCCGTTTTTGCAGGAGTTCTTTGTTCCTTTGCTCTGTTTCGTAGGCTCTTTTACTTGTTTCAAGGAACACAATGGTTCTCTCGTAGGCAGTGTTGTACCGCTGCCCCCAAACCAGGGTTGGTCTGTTTTCTTCCTGCCAGTTGAGTGCGAGTTGCAGGTCAGGCATTTTCCATAAGCCAGCCCGCCCTTCCTGGTACCTTTCAGCAGACTCGGAGAGCTTCAGGTACATTTCTGCCGAACGGCTTTCTTCATCCAGCCAGGTTTTGAGTCTGGTCCAAATCCGCATAAGGCTTTCATGCGAAATATCAATCACCGTTTCAGATTCGAGCTGTCTGCCATAAGGAGGCATAAGCAACGACCTGCCCGGCTCACGAAACTTGTCTACCACCCGGAAAACCTCATCTTCGGTTACCCCGGATATCGAAGCAATCACGCTTAATTTCGTCGGTCTTCGAATTCCCTGGTTCTCAGAACCACGCTCAGTAAGCGCCTTGAACATGGTTTCGCAAATCTGCTTCTCCCGTTTGGAAAGCATATCGTAGGCCTCGTTGGCATGCTGCGACAAAGCTTCCTTCAACGTGCCGATGGCATTGTAATGCCGGATGTCCATCGACTCCTCTTCTTTGTGATTGTCAGCCCAGTTGGACCAGGTACGCATCAAGGCATGCTGTAGAATGGGCAGCTGGTCGGGGTTGTCTCCGACGTCGTTCAACAATTGCTGCACCAAACGGGGCGCTATTGTACCCCCACCTACCGCCACGGGGCCTTCTATCGCCAGTCTTTTCTGATCCCTCGTCATTTGAGGAATCAGGTAATGGCTGTCGTTGATCATTTGGGTGAGCTCTGGAAAAACTGCGCACTCACCTATGAAGTCAGACCGCATGGTGATGGTGACATAAATAGGCTCATCGAACTGATGGACAGCCTCCATCAAAAGGTTGACAAAAGCGGAAGACTCGTCCTGAGACGAAGTCATGCTCTCCGTCTTTTTGTAGCGGAAGAGCTCTTCAAACTGGTCAACAAGAATCAGTATGTTTTCGCTTTCAGATTTCTTAAGCTGTTTTACTGCTTCTACCAACCCAAGGGAGCTACTCCTCAGCACAGTAGCAGTAATGGTCTTACGGATTAAGCGCTCTTCTTCGTCGAGTCCGGCATACTCATCGTCCCTTTCTACCAGCGATTCTGCCAGGTTGTCGATGGGGCCGCCGCCTGGTCTCAGTACCACAATCTTCCAGTTGGAACCTGCTTGTGTCATGAAGCCACCGTAGAGAGTTGGTATCAATCCGCAGTACATCAAAGACGATTTACCACTTCCGGATGAGCCAAGAACAGCCGAAAAACGGTTTTCCGCCAGTTTTACCAGCACTTCGTCACTTTGGCCTTCCCGGCCAAAAAACAAGTGAGATTCTTCAACTCCAAACGGCCGAAGGCCTGGGAATGGATTAAACAAGGTAGTGGTGCTACCTCTTGAGATAGTTCCGGACGAAACCTGATCAGGTCTTCCGTCGGACTCGTTTGGGTCAAGGTTGCTAGCGCTCATAATTTACTTTTCAATTTTCTCCAGGAATGGTTTTAAAGAATCGGCTTTGAATTCGCCGTTACCAGTTAAAATCAGGGTACCTTCCTCTTTAAATTCCTCAGCTTTTACCTTGGCCTCCCCTGCTACATAAATTGCCTTTGCCTTCAAAGGCTTAATTCTGCCAAATCCAGGTGCCTTCAAAAGATCCTGAAGTTTAGCCTTTATCCATTGATGATTAGCTTTACCGAAATATATCAGCGATGCATCGCAGCGTCTCAGGTTTTCCTGATGCAGGTAGCGCAAGTCGATCAAATCTCCATCAAAAAGAGACGTCATCACCTCACAACCTTTCGCTGTCAAAGCCTTGGCAATGGGCTCGGCCTCGCTGGCATCAGACTTATCACAGATCAGGTAAACCATCTTTCCTCCCTTCGTCTCTTCAGCCTCGTTGGCGTAATGATTTCTCGTTTTGAAACGTCCGCCCGTCAGCAACTCCTCCCGCACAATAGTCTTCAATTCCTGTAGGGTAATTTGCAATACTTCGGCCTCTTCCACTGCGGCAGCGTCCGTTTTCAAATCCTCAATAAAAATCTTCTGGCGCTCGGAGACATTCACCATGTCTGGAGAGAGCCAAATAAGTCGTGAAAAAGGCTCTTTATCGGCACTTTTCTTGTTGTGCTCTACAACCTTCAGCACATATTCTGACGCTATCTTATTTTGTATATCCACAATGGACAGATCAGATCCCTTAGGTCTATAGCCGTAGTCTTCACCAATGAGGTGGATAGACAGTCGGCACTTCTCCAAATCCGACTTCACCATGGCCTCCAGCAGTTTGGCCTCCTTTGGAAGTGACTGCTCGGGCAGCACTCTGTAGCCGTGGCGGAGCAGCTCCCTTTTTACAATGTCCCTTTGAATAAGGATATCCACGCCGGTGCTTGCGAGATAGACAGTACGCTCTTTTGGCGTGATATCTTTTACCGCTTTTTTCGTGGAGCCCAGCTTTTCCAGAATCTGATAAATGTCGTAAGACATGTCCACCAGCTTCAGCCAGTAGCTTCTCTCAGCTTCCGATCCAAAATACCTGGTGTACTCCTGCGCCTCACCTGTCATGGGGTCAATTTGGAAGAGATCGTAAGTAAGGATGTTCTCAAATTCTGGAAGTACACTGTCAATTTCGACCTGGTGCTTCAATACTTTGAACATCCGGGCCTTACCACCAATAATCAGGTTCCCAGCTTCAGCAGCCTTGCGTCCGAAGTGTGACACACCTTCGATCAGGTGGGTGTCGGCCTTAAAACTATTAGAAAGTATGGTGATGAAAACGGCCGCTTTTTCTATCTCAGCATGATTTTGCTGCGTCTCATCAATCATCCTGACGTGAGGCTCTTCTTTCATGATTTGGGTAAGCAGGGTAGTAAGGAATTTGCAAAAGCTTGTTACCCAGCCCCTGTCGCCTGCGATCCTCGGACGATTATCTTCAGAGGAGAAACTAATTAATATCTCTTTTCCAACTGCCATTATTTTCAGGTCAAAAAACTTTCCTATTCATATTTGTTCCTTCACGCAACTAAATCTCATTCAATTACTGAGTAAAAAAAAGAAGTCTGTCTTCGGCGATTTCTTCCTCTGGAGCCTCCAAAGTATCAGCGCTTTTAACAGACAGCAGCGTAGCTTCCACCATTTCAATATTTTTACTCATCAAATCAAATAGCGCCTCCATTGAAATCGTCAAAAACACTGTTTCCTTTAATGTGGTATAGCTGTATTCGAACACATCCGTTTCCACCAGCTTATTGAAACCAATTACTTCTCTGCTGCCAAGTTTGTCGCTATGCCCCAGGTCATCGTGTTCCATAACTTCTCCTGACACGATCATGTAGATCGGTGCATTGCCGTTGTCACCTTTGGTCACGAATGTGATCCCTTCCTTCATTCTCACTTCCTCTGCCATGTCTACAATATCCGTCAAAACAGAGCCAGGAATAGTCTTAAAAAGATCAAGCCCCTTCACAAACACCGCTTTTTCGATCAGCAGCATTTTCAAATGAAGATCTTCCTCTGTCTCTACAAATGTTGGCGGCACTATTGCCCTGTCAAGGTCCTTTTTAACTCCGGGCTTTATCCTTCTGGTATGCTTTTGATATTCCAGCTTGTCCTTCTTGTAAATAATCCAGGCGGACGTCTGAAGAATCAGTTTATCGGGGTTAAAGAGATTGGCAATTAAATCGGCTGACACCTTAGCATCGTCCATCATCGACAGTCTGTACAGCGCCACAGCCTTGGTCCATCTATTGATATGGTTGTAGTCTCTGTTAATAATAGAAAGCAGCAAATCCTCATATCCGAGAAATTCTTCCGGTGGGTAAAAGTCGTTCAGCCGGGCCAGTCTTTCCTGAGGCTTCAGTTCGTCAAAGACAGGAAAGGCCTTCGGCTTTAATTCATCCTCGAGGAAAATATCCAACATTTCAACAGCAAAAGTCACACTTTCGCTTGTGGCCAGGTTGATGTTCTCTTTTACCAGTTCAACGGCTTGCGAATCATATATGAGCGCCATCAGCATGTAGATGTCGTCGTAGTTTTGGGCGTTCTCCTCCTCGATTGCCTGCATTAGCAGAAGGTCAGTTTCCGTTTCGTCCGGTATCTCCGTCAGCACCTTAATGTTCCAGGCGATATCACCTATTTCAGCTTCGATCTGAATCTTAATTCTTGCCGCTTGAAAATCCTTGGCATGGTAGCCCAAATAGCTGAGGGACAGCAGCAGCTCCGATACAATTACCTTGTCAGGGAAGTCGATCTTCTTCCACAATCGTTCAACCGCTTCGGGCCCACCTATACGACCGAGTATCTGAATGACCCTAAACATTGTGTTTGCCTGCTGCCCTGTTTTGTAGAAAGCCGTGTCGACTGTGTGTAACACTGGCTCGCCACCTGTGGTCAATGCAGCCTTGGCGGCATTGGCATATAAAGGCACGTGAAGGTTCTCGACTAGAATCGGCCAGAGCTCAGGCCATTTGGCTAGCCCGGCGCTTGCCATGGCAGCAATGCGCACGTCAGTGTTGATATCCCTTAACAGCTCAATCAACAGGGGCACAAACTTTTCATCGTCGAGTTTAGCTAAAATTTGAGCGGCAAATACTCTATCAGCTTTATTCGTCGAACGCACTAATTTGCGAACCGGGATTTCATCCAATTCATAGTCTTCCGAGATTTGCAAAAACGCAATAACCTCAATAGCAAGGTTTCTTATCTCTTCTTCCTGTTCATAGGAAGCAAGTTTTTTTATTTCAGCCAGGTTCTCAAAGTTGTTTACCTGCCGGCACTTATTGTAAGCGTATTTTCTAACCTCAGCAAATGGGCTCTTCAAAGTCTCCACCAGGACACGTCTGAACAGAATTGGCTCCATTTTTTCAAATAATTTCAACGAGAGCACGATACTGTCGGCGTTGTGTTCATCAAACTCTCTTTGCAGCACATTCACTGTGCTGTTCTCATTCTTCGTCCCCTTCGACCCAAGTGCTTCCTTTTGCCTTGTTAAAGTAATTTTTAAAGTGCCCTTGTACTCATCATACAATTTGGCAGCGAGGTAAATCACTACAATACAAAGTATGATAATTACATAGGAGTAGTAGATCAGGCTGAAGAAACTAAGCAGGCCTAAAAGAAAAAGTGCCGCTCCAGATACAAGCACTGCAAATTCATTTACTACGCCTTCAATCCTGGATTGAATATCAAAACGTATTTTTATATCTAATGGTAAAAAGTAAATCTTAAATGCCGGGTTTTCCAGGGCATCTTTCAGAGAGGCGCTTAGCAAGCGCCCCATACCAGTAAAAAGAAAGAACAATATGTAAGCGTCATTCTTGACAGTGTATCCAAAAAAGTGCCCTGACACAATAGCACCAAGAACGAACCCACCGAGAACGATGGGCATCACCATTAGTGAAACCTTTAAGCCATACTTTCCAATGATAATATCGTTGAAAAAGCTTTGGAAAATAAAGCTTACCAGGATGATGATACCATCATAAGCTGATAGAAAATCAGATAACTCGGCTTCGTCCGGATACATTACCTCAACAGAGGTATAAAAAGAGTATTCGGCAAACACTGCCGATGCACAAGAAAAAATCAGGAACAGTGACAATAGCCCGAGGTATTTATTCTTCAGCAGGTCTGTGTAGCTGGTGTTCGGCTTCTCACGTGAAACTTTCTTTGTTGCGATGTCAAGGTTGTAGTTCTTTACTATAAGCAGCGTGAATATGAAAATTCCAAAAGCGCCTACGATGGAGATAAACAGCAAGTCTGTTGTATCGTTGATTAGGTTTATTTTTCTTAAAACAGGGATGGAGAAAAATGCCAGGGCTGTTGCCAGCATCTGGCCGGTATCAATACCTCCCATGATCCTCTTGGAGGCCCTAAGGCTAAACATTCGACCGAATACACCCCAAAAAGTAAGTAATGTAATGGCGGTAATGGGCCCCATCATCACGAAGAATGCAAAGGTTATCCAGGGGCTGTCATAAAACTCATAAGTTCCACGTAACAAGGTGACGTACCCGAAAATCAGGAAAGTGTTGGTAATCGCAAGACTGGAGAAATTGATGTTCCGTTGAAGAGAAACGAAAACGATGGTGGAAACAATACCTAAAAAGCCGCCAATGAAGAAGGCGATCTCTAGCATACCTTCCCCCATCTTACTCAAGAACAAGGTTTCAGCGCCCACAGTATAGGTAGCCAGGAAGATGCCCATAAAAAAGCCCTTACCAAGGAGCAGCCACATTTGCTTCTCCTCTCCTGGCTCACCTCCTAAAAATTTTAAGAAAGCCTGCAGCACGTATCAGTATAGTTAGGTTGACATTTCAGGCGCACAGAACACACCAGAATACTGCCAAAGTACCAAAAAAAATTGTCTTAAGGAAACATACAACAAATAAGATGATGGCTCACAGAGCAGCGTCCAAAAAATAGCCAACAAATACAATTACAATTCTACATAAAAATATTACAACAGCCAATTGGCTCTAAAAAAAAGTATTATTTAAAAGATAACGTCTATTTGGTGACGCCTGTCGAATCTATTTTATCGGTTGGGATCACACCCTTTGATTGAAGGTAGCTCTTATTTAAACCCTTAATTACCTCATCGGTAATGTCAAGTCTTTTGTCCGCATAAAGAACGCCGCTACCCTTCGTATACGTCAACACAAGATGGTATTTGTTGCTCCCGCTAAACTCCGACAGGTAGCCACTCACCGCATTATAAAGTTGTTCGTTGAGCTTGGTTTCTTCTTCAACCAACTGCTGACCCAAGGTTTGCTGATACTGGTAGAGGTTTTGTTGTTTCACAGTGAGTTCCTCCTCCTTAGCCCTGGCCTGGTTCATTGTCATGTTCTGAGCTGTGTTCTGGAAATTCTGTATTTCTCTCTGAAGACCTTCCGCCCGGTTCCTGTATTCAGACTCCAATTTCGCCCTCTTTTTTTCCAAATCACTGCTTATATCCTTGAAATATTCATATTTGCTCAGCAGTGTATCTGAGTTCACGTAGGCAATCGAAAGGTCGCCACTGATTCTGTCAATGGAAGAATCAAGACTAGCTACCTCAGGATCTGAAGATGCACTTTTATTGCTAAGCACCAGATAAAACAACACAGCAACTGCTGCTAAAAGGACGATACTAAGTACAGTGGATAGATTTTTCACGCTCTAGTTTTGATTAAGAAGCGGCAAATATATGGAAACTATTTGAACGGCAATGGCTAATGCAATGAGATAATATCGTCGGCGGCGTCTTCTTCGTTTTTAGTCGAATTTGTGAATCTTATCAAAAGACTGGGAGGTATTTGAACCTGGTCGGCCACAGCACCAGGCATCTCAGCTCCACCATTGGCTTGGCCTTCCTCGGTAATGTCATCATGCTGAATTGCCTGGTTTACCGCTAATGCTTCTTCCGTAACACTCTTGTTTCTGAAATGGATGGCGCAAAAAAGCCCCGATAAGCCGCCAAAAAGATGGGATTCCCAGCTTATCTGATCCGAAAAAGGAAAAATGCCTGCAAACAGGCCGTGGTAGAGAAAAACGACTATCATACTCACCGCCAGCGACCTCGCATCACGCTTGATGAGGCCAAAAAAGAAAAGGAAAGAAACCAAGCCGTAAATAATGCCGCTGGCGCCGATGTGAAAAGCCGGCCGGGCTGTTGTCCATACCCAAAAACCGGTTGAAAAGTACACAATCACAAAAACCTCGAGCGCTATCTTTCTAAAGAAGAAAAAAAGCCCTACTCCAAGGATCGCAAGAGGAAAAGTATTGGAGAGCAGGTGCTGAATATCGCCATGGATAAATGGAGATGTCACAATGCCCAGAGAACCTTTCAGAGTCCGTGGGTATATACCAAGAAAGGACAAATCAACAGACGTGGCATACTCCCATGACTTGACGCACCACAGTACTCCTACAAAAGCAAGTGTGATAAAAACGCTTTCTCTGAATAGCTTGCGCTCGTTCATGATTGAATTAAGCTATTTCCTGGCAAAATTGTAAGCGTTTGTCAAAAGTAAATATCCTGAGCAAGCCTGAAGGTATTGGCATGCGCCTCCACAATGTCATTGATTTTCTCAGAATAACCGCCTCCCATGGTCACTACCACTGGAAGCCTACATTCTCGGCAAAGCTGCAAGACCAACCGATCCCTTTCTTTGCACCCTGACTGGCTCAAGGCCAGCCTACCCAGCTTATCAGTGGCCAGCACATCAACGCCAGCCTGATAAAATACGAAATCCGGCCGGAAGTCATCCAAAATGCTCTTAAGGTTCGCCTCAAGTAGTTTAAGGTATAGCTTATCGTCAGTACCGTCGGCCAGGCCAATATCGAGACTGGACTGCTCCTTTTTGGCTGGATAGTTTCTGGCACCATGCATGCTTAGCGTAAACACCTCTTTGTTTCTGGTAAATATTTGAGCGGTTCCATTGCCCTGATGAACATCCAGGTCAATTATCAGGATTTTTGATGCAAGTGAATTTGCCAGCAGGTCGCTGGCAGCAATGGCCATGTCGTTCAACAAACAGAAACCCTCTCCCCTATCGGTAAAGGCATGGTGCGTGCCTCCGGCTACATTGAATGACACACCATACTGTAAAGCAAAGCGGCAGCATTCAACGGTTCCGGCAGCAATGTTTGTCTCTCGCTCAATAAGTGACTCAGAGTGCGGAAAACCAGTTTTTCTTATTTCTGCAGCGGAAAGGCTCAGGCTGCTCAACCTCCGCCAGTAGTCGGCGTCGTGCGTCCGAAGGATTTGTTCGGTTGAGAGGTGCCCGGGAGCAAACAATTGATCTTCTTTGATAGTCCCCTCGTAAATGAGTTGTTCCGGAAGCAGCTCATACTTCATCATCGGGAACCTGTGCTTGTCAGGTAGCCGGTGGTTGTACGCTTTTGACCAGGCCACTCGAAGCATACCGCCGCCTTCTATTTAGTCGTCGTTTTCGTCCGACTCAAAACTGTAAAGTGTGGGATCAAGCCTGAGCTGACCTGAGTTAAAATCGCTGATGAACTTTTCGACCACTGCAGGAGTAACTTTGTCGACGTTGAGACAGACGTCGATTCCTACACGGGCTTCAAGCTCTTCGTCCAACTCCATGTGCTCTTTCACCTTTACCGACTCCTCTTCTTCAAGATCAAGCATCGTCTCAGTAATAAAAATGCCAACTTCTTCTTCAAGTTTGGCTGGCAGCATGCCTTCACGGATTTCTACTCCCCTATTGACCAAGTCCCTGTACTCGGGGAATCTCTTCATGGCTTGCTTTTCAGCTTCATCATATAACTCACTTTCGTGATGTAGTTGCAGTGTGTACAAGGCAGTGTCAAAAAGTACCTCTTCACCATTATGCTTGCCGACGAAGAAAAACTCCAGATAGTCATCAGAGTTGTCTTCTGTTTCATTAATAACATAAGTGGAACTCAGAGCTTTCATCTCCCCTTTCACTTTCTCAATGCTCTTTTCGTCAAACTCAAATTCACTTATTCTCATACTATTTTACTTTACTTGTGCTGCGGCCTTTTTTCCTAAGCTGTGTATTGTAGTCCAACAAAAACGCCAGTGATATCTCAATGTTCCGGTTTGACCCTTCAAAATTCTCTTTGTACTTATTCAGACCAAAGAAGTTATCTTCTTTTTCCCCAATATTGGTGTGGCCCATATTGTACCTGAAATCAAGCTGCACAATTTGATCCTCCAACACCGGAAACTCAAAACCACCGCCAAAACTAAGCCCTACCTGCAGCCTGTTGGCATTTGGCACTTCTATGATACCGTTTGCGATCGGATAGTCTCGTTCCTCCGGCCGTGGTGTGTCATATTTCGTGAAATCATAGTGATAATTCACTGTACCCACCTTCCCTTCATCAAGTTCGGATGACGATATCTGACCATTTCCATACACCCAGTAGCTCAGGGCGGGGCCAGCATTCAAGTACCATTTGAGCGATCCCAATTGAAAGGTGCCCCTGAACATGGCTGGCATATCAATATTATGGAAGCGTGTTACGTTCTTCACGTAATCCAACCCTCGTTTTTGAATAGTCCTCCCTTTTGTGGAATAATACAATTCTCCGTGGAAGGACCATACAGTCGACTTGGAAGCTGAATAGTTGAAAACCCATCCGCCACTAAACCCCGGTCTCCACACCGTCTCGTAATCACGGGTATATTGCTTCTCATCGAAGTGCATGGTGGAGAGGTTGAGCCCAACCTTTGGGCCGGTCAATATTTGGCCTTTTACCAGATAACTACTTAAAAATAAAGTAAATAGAATAACAAATGAGGTTCTTGTCATAGAAAACCCTGAAGGCGATTTATTCAATTATCCGAAATTTAGGGTTTAAAAACAGATTTTTACTCTCAAATTAAAAAAATCTAATTTGAAGTTGAAATTTTACTATAAGAATAAATCTCGCTAGCTTGCGTTAAAAATGAGTTCTATTCTTTCTGAATTGCCTTTTTTAGGCCGGTTCTGTAAAGATTATTATCAGCTGTAAATTAATTTTGATAAATTTCGATTTCTGTTTTCTATCTGCTTTTGACCCGCTACTGAGAACTGGTTTAAAAGAATAGTAATATTATCCAATAGCGTTGACATGAGAAAACGTATACTTTGGCTTTTTCTGAGTTTTTTACCTTTTCTATCAGAAGCCCAGCAAGTACCTGTTTACAGCCAGTTCTTCATGAATCCCTACCTCTACAATCCTGCTTTTGCAGGTATTGAAGGCCACACGGTAGTATTTTTCATGCATCGCCAGCAGTGGGTTGGTATAGAGGGTGCTCCTCAATATTCACATGTAGTTTTTCATACACCCCTGAAAAATCGGCTGGCCATAGGCGGAGAAATTAGCACCGACAGGCAAGGGCCGCTAACAGACAATTCATTCAGAGTAACTGGAGGCTACCTGCTACCTCTCGACCGGAAACACTATTTAAGGTTCGGTCTTTCACTAGGTGCCGGTAACAATGGGGTGGATTTGGACGCCATTGGCAACAGCGCCGACCCTGCATTGGTCAATCTTCTCGACAATAATTTTTATATGAGGAGCGACTTTGGTGTCACTTATCACTTTGGCAAGTTCAATGCCGGTTTTTCTCTGCCAAGCCTCATCAGTCACGACGTTCTCAGTCAAAAAACGCTGAGTCCGGTCAGGGTTACTCCTGTCGACAACATATTATTCAAGGCCAACTATCGTCAAAGTCTTTTTGACGATGCCCTTGCCTGGGAGCCACACATACTATATAAATACTCAGGAGTCGGCAATAGCCAATATGAAGTCACCAACATCTTTCATATCAAGCACCTTGTGTGGGTGGGTGCTTCCTATCGGCAAGATGCCGGTTTTGTGGGGTTGGCAGGTATAAAAATAGCGGAACGTCTGGCGGTTGGCTATGCCTATGATTTGCCTTCTTCTGACCTGGCAACTTTCTCCACCGGATCTCATGAAATACACCTGGGACTTCATTTGGGAACCAGAAAAGAGCACGCTGAACATGTTTCTTCCTTCATAAAGAGCCATTCGAAGTCAAAAGCGGAAAGAGATGAAGAGGCGGCCAGACAATTGGCACTCGAAGAGGCAAGGAAAAAGCGTGAAGAAGAAAGGCTACAGGCGTTGAACAACACAAAGCCGGAAGAGAAGAAGAGTGCGCTTCTGGCTGACGACACACCTGAAAAACCTGTAGAGGAGACGAAGCCAGCAGGAGCCTCTGCATGGCAATACGTTTCTGAAAACAACGGAGCGCCCATTTCAAGAACGAATGCTGCCGGACAAGCCGAAGAAGGTGTTACGCTGACAAGGACAAACGCCCAGGGAAACAAGGAGTTCATCGTTAGCTTTATTCCTGAAGCGAAGTTTGGGTCAGAGGAAGTATGGTCACTGGTAAACAATGCAGGAGCCGCACAGGAGCGGGTAAATGCCAATGGACAAAAGGAAGTTGGTGTACTTTGGCGTGTGAAGCACGAGGATGGTTCCATAGAAGACAAAATTATTTGGTCGCCCGTCTACACATCAGAGGCCGAAATGAAGACTGGGATGGCAGCCTCTGGAGTAGACATGACTGCCAGCCAGAATCCAGATGCTGCTCATAATTTTGCGCTGTCAAGCAGCCGCTCCACTATGCCAGAAAGAACGGTTAATGGTGAAAGGCAGGTGGGCTTTGTGTTTAATAATACTTTGGCAGACGGAACCGTTGAGGAAACTATTGTTTGGGTGCCTGCGCCAGATCCAAATACTGGCGAAAGGTGGGAGTTGGCGGATCCCAACGAGAAGCCTGCGATAAGAATTGGCCCTAATGGAGAGAAAGAACTTGGCGTAATTCTTAAGCAAATCCACCCCGATGGCACTGAGGACTTGATGGTAGAATATGAGCCGGTGGTGAAAAAGGAAGCACCTAAGCCCGCTTCCAACGTTGCCGCCGCACCAAAAGCAACAAACTGGGCTTATGTCTCCGAAAATGAGGGGGCTCCTATAGAGAGAGAGCTGAACGGAACAAAACAAGAGGGTGTGACGCTTTCCCGAAAAAATGCACAAGGAAATACCGAATACACCGTAAGCTTTATTCCTGTAGCTGATTTCAACTCTGAAGAAAGGTGGTCGCTTGTCAACTCAATTGACAACGTGGAAGAACGAACCGCTCCAAATGGACAGAAAGAAGTGGGCTTGCAGTGGAGAGTTTCTGGCCCTGGCCTCCCATCAAAGGTGTCTACTGTATGGTCTCCTGCTTATTCGAGCGAGGCACTCCTTAAAGAGGATCTTAGGAAGCAAGGCGTGAAAATTGGTGTGCAAGGGAGAAAAGAGGAGACTGATCCAAACAATAACTTTAAACTCGTGAGTGACACCGGTGCCCGCCCCACAAGAACAATCAAAGGAGAAGACCAGGTTGGCTTTTTATTCAGGAACTCGCTACCCAATGGTGACGTGGAGGAATCGACGATTTGGGTGCCAGCACCAGACAAAGCCAACGGTGAGCAGTGGCAAATTGCTGAAGACGGAGAGAAACCATTGGTTAGGGTTGGAAGTTCAGGGCAAAAAGAAATGGGCTTCACTGTGAAAAAGATTCATGCCGACGGGAGCCAGGAATTACTTGTTCAATATGAGCCTGTAACCAGAGTGAATGCTGCGCCTCGAATTGTGGAAAACACTGAAACCGTGCCTGCGCCTACTCCTACTACCCCAACACCACGAAGTGGCAGAAACCTCTTGGAAATGGCCCCTGGCAATTACGTAATAGTTGGCGCATTTGCCAGTTTCGACAACGCCCAAAACTATAGTGACACCTTGCTTGATGAGGGTTATTTTACTCAGGTAGGATATCATTCACCCAAGAACTTGTACTACGTGCAGATATACAGTTCACAAAGTTTGCCACAGGCTGAAAAGGAAAGAGACAGGTTAAGAAAGAGTCCCACACTAAGCAAGACATGGGTATTTACCGTTAAATGATAATGAAGATGATTAATAGCCATTTTAAATTGTCGTCTAACCCCATCAGGTGGACATCAAAGCAGTCTTGGAGCTCAGGGGGACTTTATCTTAGTGTAAGAAATCGGAAAATGGATATGAGGCGGATTGTGTTAATGATAGTCAGTTTGCTGTTCTTTGCTTTCAACGTGATGGCCCAACGGCCTTTTATAACAAATCTGGATAAAACAACGGCGGCGGCAGGCGATAAACTCACTATTTCGGGCATCAATTTCCCGACTTCCGCAGCTAACATCAAGGTGCGATTCGGTGCCGGTGTCGGCACTGTCACCTATGCTTCAGCCAACCTGCTTGAGGTAACGATTCCCGGCAATGCAACCTTTGGCAATGTATCGGTAACCAACCTTACTAATGGGCTTATCGGCTATTCATCGGAGTTCTTCACCTTGAGCTTTGGCGGCACTTCATTTCTCGCAGGAGCAGTCGACGCCTCAGCGAAGTTCGCTTCCGGTCAAAACGGCATGTACGACCTCTGCGCCTGTGATTTTGACGGTGACGGGGTAATTGATGCAGCAAGCTCACACAACAACGACCAGGCTTCAAGAGTGCCTGTTTACAGAAACACAAGTGATATTTCAACACTTACATTTACCACCGCAAACTTGCCCTCCTTGCTCATCAATGAACCAACATTGAGTGTGGCCTGTGGCGATTTGGATGGAGACGGAAAGCCAGATTTGCTGGCGACCAGAGCGATTGCCGGTGTAACACCGGGTGATATAGTTTTCGCTTTCCGCAACACAAGTACGGTAGGTGCCATAAGCTTTGCAGCGCCTATTTCGCTCACGCTTCCTCCTGACGGCTCAGGCAACCGAAAGAATGTAGGTCGTATCTCCATTATTGACCTTGACGGGGACGGAAAACCAGAGGTAATTGCCTCCAATCAGGTTGATAATCAAATAGATGCATTCAAAAACACGTCTACTGTCGGAACGCTCAGCTTTGCTGCTCAACCCGCACAATTCAGCATCGGCGGCAGTCGATCCTTCGGACTGGACGTGAAGGACTTAAACAATGACGGGTTCCCTGAGATTGTAGCTTGCGCACTTCAGCAGGCTAACATCTTTGTGTTGCCCAATATTAGCAACGCCGGTACCATCGCCTTTGGCCCGTCGGTCACCCTGCCGGTTTCAGGCAACCTTGCCAACCTGGTTGTTGGCGACTTAAATGGGGACGGGTTGAACGACATTGCCACAACACAAATTGTCAGCAATGCTGTATCTGTTATCCTTAACCAAACCAGCGAAGTTGGCGGTACTATCGCCTTCGGTGCGGCAAATTCATTTAGTGTATCGTCGGGTGCCTGGGGACTTGACCTTGGCGACCTGAATGGTGACGGCAAGCTTGACCTGCTGGTGGCCAGCACCACCAGCAACAACGTGACCGCCCTTGTCAACACGTCGACGACCGGCCTCACTTTCGATAGATTCAACATCGCAGCCGGAACCGCAACCCGAAATGTGAAGATTGCTGATGTAAATGCCGACGGAAAGCCCGACTTGCTGGCAGCAGGCATAACGAACAACGAGCTGATTGTTATTGCCAACAGAAATTGTATTTCGCCAACAATAACGCCAAGCAGTGCCACTGTTTGTACTGGCACAGATTTCACTGTAGAGGCAACAAAAAGCATCGGGCATACCTACACGTGGGAAACCGCTTCCAGTGCCTCCGGACCATTTACGGCCCAGGCAGAGACTTCTTCATCTCTCAATCTGTCGAGCCTGCCTGAGGGCAATCTCTTCATTAGGGTCAATATCAAGTCGAACGACGGAGCGTGCGATGCTAATTCGGCCAACTCTTCGCAACTGCTCGTTACCGGAACACCACCCACTCCACCCGGGGTGGTTGACCCTGCGCCAATCTGCGCCGGGGAAACACTACAAATTGATGGTACAATTGCTGGAGCAAAATCCTACCAATGGACTGGGCCCGACGGTTTTGCATCTACCGAAGCGGTTCTAAGTGTTGCCAACTTTCAGCCCGCCAAGGCTGGAATATACACCCTTCGTTATGTAACGGCATCGGACTGCCTGAGCCCTCCTACCCAGCTGAGAGCTGAGATAAAAAGTCTTCCTCCGGTAGCCGTCAGGTTCGAGGGCACAGGTCTTTTTTGCGAAGACGCTTCGGTAGCTCTTTCAGCCGCTTCCTTTGCGGGATATAATTACCAATGGGTGGCCGATGGACAGGATATAGCTGGCGAAACGACAACATCTTTATCGGCTAGCGCTAGTGGCGCTTATGCCATTAAAATTTCAGACCCGGTAACAAGTTGCGCAGTGACAAGCCCGGCGGCTACACTTACAAAAAAAGCAGTACCGGCGACTCAGTTCACTTCAGTAGATGCCATTTGTGTGAATGTAGGAACCGAATTTACCGCCGAATCTACCGGAGAAGCCGGCCTTACGCTCAACTATGCCTGGGACTTCACTAGTGACGGAACTACAGACAGCACTACCCCTAACGCATCAAATACCTTCGCAACAGCCGGGACTACCTCAGTAAAACTGACAACCGGCTACGATGAAATTGCCGGATGCGTCACCACAGCCACGAAATCAATCGAAGTAAGGGCGGTGCCTGTTGTGTCGATCGAAACACCAGACGGAGTTGAGAAATGCCCTGAAAATGAAGTGAGTCTTGAAGTAGCCGACAACTTTGTGTCCTACGCATGGAGTACCTCAGAAACAGGGAATGCTATTAGCGTAATAGATCCCGGAACCTACACTCTGACAATTGTTGACGATGCTCAGTGTATTATCACCAGCACAGTCGACATCGTAAACTTCGATACCTCAAACTCTATAACGGCCGTGTCGAACAGGTCCATTATAGATGAATTTGACACTACTCAGTTCAATGTTTCCGGAGCCTCTGAAATACTTGACTGGACGCCGATAACCGGCATTGATGACCCAACCATCGCCAACCCGATTGTTACAGGCACTTATGAGTTTGGCGATGTTTTGAATGCATCCAACCAAAGAGAATACCTCTACGTGGTAACTGCCCTTGATGCCAATCTTTGCGAGGTCTCCGCCAGTATCCCATTGATCGTCATTCCGGACGAATCTCCCCAGCCAATGAAGTCCTTCTCACCCAACGGAGATGGTATCGATGATGTGTGGAGCGTCGAAAATGTCGAGTTCAACCAGGATTGTAAGGTGGTGATCTACGACCGCCGGGGACGAGCCATTTTGGAAAAGAAACCATACAACAATGACTGGGCAGGTAGGGTCAATGGAAATGATGTGGAGCAGGGTGTTTACTATTACGTTTTCATCTGCGACGACGCCACCAGGAGCCAAAACGGGAGCATATTGCTTTTTAGATGACAACACAGCCAGCTCAGTGATATTTAACTTTTATGTGTATATTCGACGGTTAAATTATCCTTTCAATCATCTGCAAGTATATATGCCTGATGCATATAAGAATCATTACATTTTTTCTTCAAAAAATTATTTTTCAATTCTTTTACTCTTAGATGGGTTACACTTTTTCTTTAAATTGTATTAACAATCTAAGAACGGAAAGCGCTCAAATTAAAAAACTATAGTTTTATAGCCTTTGAGTTTAGCCGAATAAGTATTTTCAGTTTTGAGAAACGCCACGATTTCGAAAAATACCATGAGACGACACAGCCTAGCCCATTTTTCTGTAGCTATCCTACTACTGCTTTCATTTACATCTCAGGTAAAGGCCCAGCTCCCGAAGACGCTGAATGCCCCACTGCCGAACACTTCATCATTCTTTATCCCCGACTTCAACGACGGGTTTACCACCCGGGGAGATGCCTACTCCTTGTCGCAGCGGTGTTACTTGATTACCGAAGATGCCAACAATCGTTTTGGCAGACTTTGGTGGAATACCAAACTAGATTTGACTAAGCCCTTCAGGCTTGATTTCATCATTTTTGCTGGCGACAAAGATGGCAGTGGCGCTGACGGATTTGGCTTCGTGTTGCAAACAGACCCCAGAGGTTTTGAAGCAACCGGTCGTGCGGGCGGTGGATTAGGCTTTGGAGACTATCAGTTCGCTAACAAAATTCTCCCATCTGTGGCTGTTGAATTCGATACATGGCGGAATACAGAATGTCCCGGAGACGCAGGTGACGATCCTTCGTATGACCATACTGCAATATCATACAATGGAAATATATGCGACCCCCGTACCAATGAACTAGAGAGTACTAAAACTCCGCAAATACATCCCGACTTTGCAAACATAGAAGACAATAGCTGCTATGATTATGTGATCCTTTGGCAACCAAACGCTGACGGAACTCAGACAATACAAATGTATGTGGAAGAGCAGCTGCGAATCTCACATACCGCAGACATGATCACTACTGTTTTCGGTGGTGTTACAAACGTGAATTATGGTTTTACGGGTTCTACTGGCGGAGCTAGAAACGAGCAGACCGTATGTTTAAGTGGTGGGCAACAGCCTCCGTTAACAGCAGAAGACTTTTATACCACTCCCCAAAACACCAGCAAATTATTAACTGTAAGAGATAATGACATTGTTCTGAATCCTGACCTTGATTCCCTCTGGACATTTACAATCGTCACATCGGCTGCCAACGGATCATCTTACATTGACGGCACAACGTTGGACATTATGTATACGCCGAATGTTGGTTTTGCTGGAAGAGACTCCGTTCAATATCAAATATGTGACGTGCCCGTTGGCCGTTGCTACAGCCTTTGTTCCCAGGAGTGGGCCTACATAGATGTGACCTGCGTCGATTATAACTTCAACCTGGACAAGCTAACAGACAATGAACTTTGCAACGACGCCCTTCCTGACAACGGATCAGCGGCTGCTTATGTAGGTTCCGGAGTCGTCGCCAATAATGGCGTTTCTATTTGGAAAGAGACCTTCAATGAGCTGGCAACAGATGCTACTGTGGACAATGGCACGACATCGTGGAGTAAAAGTGCGACCTCGGCCGACTATGCCAAGGTGGTGAACTACAGTGGCAATAAGAAATTTGAGGTAAATGACTCGGGTGGCAATGTACTTACCTGGACATCGGGAGCAATTACCACAACCGGGTATTCAAACGTTACAGTCCAGCTTAGCATACAGGAAATCGGGCAACTGGAGAGTTCAGACTATATCAAGGCCTACTACAAAATCGGTAGTAATGCCAAGGTGCAGTTCTTTAGTCAAAATGACGATATTTCTGGCGGCAGCACTTCGGCCGCCAAGCTAATTCCCAATGGGGAGCTTGGCAGCACTTTGCAGGTGATAGTAGAATTTAAGAACGATAATAATGGTGAATACTACAATATTGATGACATACATGTAACTGGCGATGCCCCCCCGAGTGTATCTAACATCACTGCCGGATACACATTCAGATGGTATAACGGCACTCCTGGGAATACCAACCCTGCTGATCTGGTATATACAGGTGCTACCTACAATACAATGGCTGAAGGAACCTACACAGTTCAGGCCACTTCGGACTATGGCTGCGATGCGCTACCACTTACTGTGACGATTGACAGGGTAACAGAAGCCCCGGTTGTAGTAGTAAACCAGCTCCAACCAGTTACGAATTGTGGCAGTCCCAATGGTTCCCTTGAAGCCTACGTCGACGTAAATGGTGTTGCCACCACCACTGGTTACACCTTTCTATGGTACGTGGGCGTTGACTTTACATCAAGCTTTGCTACAGGGCCGGTGGCAACTAACCTCAAGGCGCAAAACTATTCTGTACGAGTCATCAACAATACGAGTGGTTGCCAGGCTGTAGAGGAAGAAACCGTTACTTCTACACTAGCTTCGCCAACAGTACAGGCCCAGGTGACGTCTCATGTTACCAGTTGTGCAAATTTATTTAGTGGAGCTGTGTCAGCGTCATCTGGCGGTGCCACTGCGGGCTTTACATTTAAGTGGTATGAGGGTACAAGCATCAAACTTGTTGCTGACTATACTGGTGCCACTGTTACAGGGCTAACTTTCGGCGACTATACCGTTCAGGCGATCAACTCCAGCGGATGTGTTTCTGAACCGGTTACTATAACCGTCCTGAACAATACTTCCGCTCCAGCCATTACTGCTAATTCTACTTCAAACAAAAAATGTGTTGTACCATATAATGGACAATTAGAAGTGTTTGGCACCTCAGGAGCCACAGCAGGCTATACATTTACATTTTATAATGGTAACAGCACCTCTAATGCCAACAAGATTACCGCTACTACGGGAACAGGTTCAATTGTAAGTGGCAACAAACTACTCCAGCTGAACAGCGGTCAGTACACAGTAAAGGTGACACATACAGCTTCTGGTTGCAGCAATACGAAATTGCTTACCGTAGCCAGCGGAACGGTGAACCCTGCATATAATGGCAATGCATTTGTGACTCCAAGAAGGGCCTGCCCCAACTCAGGAGCAGATCCAAAAAATGGAGCCATTGATGCATCGGGAACAGTAACGACTGGAGGAGTTGCTTCGGCAGGGGGATACAAATTTGACCTCTATACCGGAAACAATGCAACGGGCCAGATACAAGCGACCAATAGCACCGGAAACTTCCCTGCTCTTGAAGCTGGCAACTATACAATTAAAGCAACTGATCTTACCACAGGTTGTTCCGTAATTTTTAATGGCCTTCAGATTCAACAAACCAGAGATGAGCCAAATCTTTCCGGAGCGGTTGCGGTCACAGGCAGCAACACTGGCTGTACTGTTGGCAATGGATCAGTGAAGTTTGACGTAACAACCCAAACCGGCATCACACCGGAAAATGGATACAAAATTGAAATCTACAAGGGAAGCACAGTTAGTGGCACTCCATATATCACACAAACTGAGGTATGTAAAGGGTTGGCATTGGGTGCTACTTGCACAGCCAATGTCAACGGACTTTTAGGTGGCACATATACGGTGGTGATAACCAACACCACCTCAATGTGTGTTAACACCAACAACATCACTTTTACGGTTCCCAACGGCACCATCAACTATCCCGAGTTCTTGATTTCTAATGTGGTTAATGAACCCAACTCTGGCTGCACGGCAGCTGATGGCAGACTGAGAGTGGTAATGGACGATGGTGTGTCAGGAACAACGACCGGGTATACTTTTAAGTGGTACTACGGAGCGACCACGGCTACAGCCCTTACTAATTCAGATCCCGGTAACGGCTCAAACCCCGGCATTAACAACAACGAAGTAACTGGTCTTGCGGGTGGTCAATATACTGTAGTTGCCACAAGCGACCCTGCCCAGGGTGGTAATGGCTGTACGTCACAGCTAACCATGACGGTGGCCAACCAAACTACTCTTCCAGACATTGCTATTTCTGAAGACTCGCCGGCAATAAGTTGTAATGGTTCGGGAACAGCAGATCTTTCGGCATCGGTTACAGAGAACGGCACTGCGGGTATCACCGTTGGCTACGATTTTGCCTGGTATGCAGGATCGACTGCCACGGGAACTATCTTGAGCAGCACTCCGACACTAATTGACAAGGTTGCGGGATCTTACACTGTTAAGGTCACCAATCAGTCTACAGGCTGTATTAATACCCTCACTTATGTGGTGAATAGCACGCCCGTTAAGCCTATCGCCACACTCAACACTAAAAACCCCAACACTTTTTGCAATACTAACCAGTTTAACGGGGGAGCGACCGTTGACCTGTCGTTCAATGGCAGTGCAGTGGCCGACTATTCCGGCTACACGTTTGTTTGGTACATCGGCACTGGCACCGGAGGAACTCAACTAAATAACGGAGACAACAGTGGTGCAGTGTCAGGTGCAGCCTCACGCACTATCACAGGTTTAAACGGAGGTTTATCCTATACTGTTGTTGCCACCAATACGGCTACTGGTTGCGTTTCTGACCCACTGGTGATCAGCATCGTCAACAATCAGGTACCACCCAATATTGTAGTAACTAAGCTTTCTGATCAAACAAATTGCGATGTCCCTAACAATGGTTCACTAAGTGCTGACGTAACTGTAAGCGGTACTCCTCAGCTTGGAGTTGGCTATACTTTCCAATGGTATGCCGGAGGAACAGTCAGCGGTGCTGTAATTACAACGAACCGCCAGGTAGATAATTTAGCTGCTGGTACCTATACCGTAAGAGTTACCAACCAATCGACAGGTTGTGTGCAGGTGCTTACTTCCTCTGTCTCCCAGGTTTTGGCTGACATAGACGGAGCCGGAACCAAGGCCGACTCGGAGGACTGCTCCGGCAATGGCAGTATCACGATTACCAGTGCCTCCATAACAACTTCCGGGGCGCCTGTAGTAGCCAATTCAGAAGCCACTATCCTGGCGAGCTATAATCTCACATTGCAGGATGCATCCAACGCCGATATCACTGACTCAGACACCGATGGTTCTACGACTTTCGGTGGTTTGATGCCCGGCACTTACTATGTAGTCATCACCCACAAATCTTCCAGCTGTGATTCTGAAGCGTTGCAGTTTGACATTGCCGACAATGCGGTATCGCCTACGCTGTCGATCACAGAAGATCAGCCTTCTTCAGTTTGCCCGGGTGGAACAGGTGGTGATGGAGCAGCTACTGTAACTGTCACCAATGCTGGCGGTAGCACTGCCTACACTTATAAGTGGCATACAGGAACTGACACCTCAACTCCAATCGATCCGGTGCTTAACACTTCAGCGGCAACAGCTACCTTGACTGGCGTAGCGGCCGGATTTTACACTGTGTTGGTAACAGACAATGCCTCTCTTGGTGATGGGTGTTTCGATACGGAGACGATCGAGATAACGCTCAACCAACCAACCATATCCATCAGCACATTTGTCAACACTGGTGCTTCTAACTGTGTGGGACTTGACAACGGCTCTTACCAGGTAA
>NZ_CAXBCJ010000036.1:0-27751 GCF_963974565.1 uncultured Imperialibacter sp.
CTAACCAGCTGACATGGGAGAGATAAAACAAAAAAGCCTTAGATCTCTCTAAGGCCAGTCCATTGCGACGGGACTCGAATCGCAACGGCGAACCGCCACGACCTCCTGCGTGACAGGCAGGCATGCTAACCAGCTGACATGGGAGAGATAAAACAAAAAAGCCTTAGATCTCTCTAAGGCTTCTTGCGGAATGGACGGGACTCGAACCCGCGACCTCCTGCGTGACAGGCAGGCATTCTAACCAGCTGAACTACCACTCCTTTCGTTGTGTCTCGATTACCTTCCGTAAATCGAGATGCAAAAGTATACGTTTGTAGTTCTTTTGCAAAACTGAAATCATAAATTTTTTCAAATTTATTGAAAGAATGTCGGCGAACACTCAACAGTTCCAAGCAACGCCTTCGCCTTCAATATTTTATGACTTACCAAGGCTACTTATCGTAAACCGGTAGCACAGGAAGACTGGCCGGAATATATGGCGCATGCTGATTCTGCAGTTTTTCCTGCAGGCGTTTCAGGTCATCATTGATTAGTTGAGAGACGCTACTGTATATCGGTCCAAACTCCTCTTTGGCAATTGCCAGCTGGTCTTTGTGCGTTTGTGTAGGTTCAGATGTTGAGTGCATTTGCTCATAAGCAATCGCCCCCAGCCTTGAGGCTACAGTGGGTGGTACTTCTTTGTCGAGCTCTGAGGCCACTCCATCACGGTTGAGCATCGTCTTAATGTCTGCCAATTGCTTATTCAGGGCTTCATAGTCAGCCATCAGCTGTCCATGTCCTGCATCAGTCCTCAAAATAGCTTCCCTGATGTAACGCATCTGGGCGCCTATTTCATTTACCACGCTTTGGGTTCCCTCCACCACCCTTTGGAAGTCAGCCACTTCATTCTTAAAAACGACCATCGCCGACCGGTTGGCGGCAGGCAAAACAGTGTTTTGCAATGGCACCACTTCAAAAGGCACCTCTTCAGACAATGTGGCAAAGCTGCCATCAACACTTTTGGAGAGCTGCACTGTGTAGCGACCAGGAACCACAAGGTGCCCTTCTTCTTTACCTGCAAAGGCGTTGTAAAATGACGGTTTATTAAGCGAAATAGGCGTTTTCGGCGCATAGCGAAGGTCCCAGGTGGTTCTATTAACACCTTTGACTGGCTTTGTCTGCAGCTTTCTCACAATATTGCCCTGACTGTCTCTGATGGTAAACAACAAATAAGGGTCTGGCTCTTGTTTCTCTTCCTTCAGCGCTTCGTAAGATGGGTAAGCTGAGTCCTGATTATTCTCGAATTGCTTTTTCTCAGCTTCCCGACGCACCTCTTCTTTTGTTTTTACCTCATCCCTTAAATACCAGGTAAATATTGCCACGGGGCCAAGGTTCTCAGCAGCGTAATAGTCATCTCCCTGAAAGGCCTTGCCAGGTAAGCCCAGTGGCATACTTTCTTCATAGGCCAAAGCATTTCTGATTGGAAACAAGGCTCCGTCTTTTGCCAGTGTCGCTTGTCCTAGCTGGCGTAAGGCAGAGTAGTCGTCTAACACAAAGAACCCCCGGCCGAAGCTGGCCAGCACAAGGTCATTCTCCCTTCTTTGAATATCGATGTCTTTGATGGCAATGGTAGGCATTCCCGCTTTTAATTGCTTCCAGCTCTTTCCTCCATCGTTGGTAAAGAAAATACCATACTCCGTACCTGCAAACAGTAAATTGGGATCTACATGATCCTCAGCAATGCTGTAGACCGTGCCTTTTACTGGCAAATTTGCCGTGATCGACGTCCACGAAACTCCCTTATCCGAACTCTTGTAAATGTAGGGCTTGAAGTCGCCATACTTGTGGTGATTGAAGGCAGCATACACGACGCCGGCATCATGCTGGGAGGGCAGTACGTAATTGACGTAAGTCATGGTAGGCACACCAGGAAAATTTTGCTGCTTTCTCCAGCTTTGCCCCCCATTTTCTGTCACCTGAATCAGTCCATCGTCGGTGCCGGCGTACAACAGGTTCTCATCGACAGGTGACTCTGCCAACGCCACCACACTACCGAAGGGCGAGGTACTCCCATTTTTTGAGACGGCATCAATTCCCCATACCCGGCCCATTACCTTGAGCTTGTTGCGGTCGATTTGCTGGCTTAGGTCGTCGCTGATGACGTCCCAACTATTGCCCCGGTCGTCGCTGCGAAACACTTTGTTAGCAGCAAAATACACCCGCCCATCTTTGTGTCTGCTCACTAGCAACGGAGCGTCCCAGTTCCATCGGTAGTTCGCCTCTCCTTTTCTCTCTTTGGGCTGTATACCAACCTCTTCACCACTTTTTTTATCATAGCGTGACAATCCGCCATACTGAGACTGAGCGTAAACAATGTCGGGGTTCTTAGGGTCAACTGCCGACTCAAAACCATCCCCGCCGTGGGTGATGATCCAATCGGAATTGAGGATACCGTGGTTGGTAATTGTTCGTGACGGGCCTCCTAAACTAAAATTGTCCTGCGTACCTCCATACACATTATAGAACGGCAACGCATTGTCAACGGTTACCTTATAAAACTGCGTAACGGGCAAGTTGGCTTTGAAAAACCATGTTTTTCCCGCCTCATAGGTTTCGTAAACTCCACCATCGCAACCCACCAGCCAATGCTCTGTATCAGCCGGGTCAATCCACATCACGTGGTTATCGACATGTTTGGTGTCTTCACCCACAACACTGAATGACTTCCCGCCATCTTTCGACACCTTGAACCATACGTCCATGGCATACACTTTATCGGGATCCACCGGATCAGAGAATATTTCCTGATAGTAATTGCCACTCGTTGTATAATCACTCCTTTTTTCCCACGATGCCCCTCTGTTGGTAGAACGAAAAAAGCCTCCTTTGTTCTGTGCAGCCTCTACAATGGCATAAATCACCTCCGGATTTGCCGGTGAAATAGTGAGGCCAATTCTTCCCATATCAACGGTAGGAAGGCCTTTATTGATTTTTGACCAGCTCTGCCCGCCATCCGTCGTTTTATACATACCTGAACCAGGCCCTCCACCGATATAAGTAAATACATGGCGACGTCGCTGCATGGCTGCGGCGTATATGACTTTTGGGTCTCTCGGATCCATCACCATATCTGTGACACCGGTGTGCTCATCGACTGTCAGCACCGCCGTCCAGGTTTTGCCACCATCTTCTGTCTTGTACACCCCCCGTTCTCCACCTTCTTTCCAAAGTGGGCCAATGGCAGCTACATACACCACATCAGAGTTCGTGGGATCAACAATGATTTTGGCAATGTGCTCAGACATCTTCAATCCCATATTCTCCCAGCTCTTGCCCCCGTCAATCGATTTATAAACACCATCACCATAGCCCACTACACGCTGGTTGTTGTTTTCACCGGAACCTACCCAAACGACATTGCTGTTATTAGGATCCAACGCCACACAACCAATAGAGGAGCTTCCCTCACTGTCGAATAACGGGTCGAAGGTGGCTCCCCCATTTTCGGTTTTCCATACACCGCCGGCAGCAGTTGCCACGTAGTATTCCTTCGTTTTGCTGGGGTTTACTGCTATATCAGCTATTCTGCCTGAACTAAGCGCCGGACCAATATTCCGAAATTTTAACCCACCCAGGGACACACTCTCCAGTGGCGACGCCGGACTTTGGGCTTGCGTTGATGAGCGACGTTGTGCGTACGAAAAATAGGCTGTCAGTAGAAGAACAATCAGGAAAGAATGCTTTTTCATAAAAGGCGAATAAATGTTTTCTTTAAGATATGAAAATTATTGCCAGACCTATCATTGAGGCTTATTGTTAGAGATTTTATGGATACTTTATTAAGGAAGTCCAAGATTTTGATGAAATAATGACGTATTCAAAGGCGAGCATGGAGGAAGAGCTAATGCGAGATCGCTCAAAACAAAACGTCGAGCGCATGGCAAACCAAATGGGTGATGAGCCAGCACAGTTTGGCCTTCTAATGGATATTTTCTTCGATGGATCCTACCGTGCCACCCAATACTCCGCCCACCTGCTAGGGAAATGCTGCGACCTCCATCCTCACCTGATCCTCCCCTATTTGGGCAAAATGATTGACTTGCTGGATGAAGAGGTGCATGATTCATTGAAAAGGAATATCCTCCGCACCATGCAGTTTGTCGACATTCCGGAAGAGCATTGGGACAAAACTGTACAGTACTGCTTCGAGCTGCTTCAGTCCAGGAAAGAGCCTATAGCCGTGAAAGTATTTGGCATGACCGTGCTGGCCAACCTGTGCGAAAAGCTGCCTGAGCTGAAGAATGAGCTGAGGATCATCATCGAAGACCAGATGCCTTACGGCTCAGCTGGCTTTAAGAGCCGTGGAAGTAAAATCCTAAAGAAGCTTCAGCAATAGCCGACCCTACTCCCTGCTCCAAAGCTTGTGCTGCAAAATCTTCTCCAGCACAGCCTCTCTCCAAAGTTTACTGATGGGCACGATTCCCTTTTCAGTGGCGATCTCATTTCCTTCGATAGACTTCACCTTATCAATATTCAACACATACGATTTGTGCGTTTGAATAAACTGATTCGACGGTAACAGCTCCATCACCTTTTTCAGAGTCAAATGTGCAATATGCGTCTCTGTCAGCGTCTGCACCTTCACGTAGTTCTGCATGCTTTCTACATACACCAATTCCGCCAACCTGATTCTTTCAATTTTCTGACCAGTTCTTACGAAGAAATAATCGGCCTTGACCTCGATTTGTGTATTGGCTTGCAGGTAGTCAAAGGCCTTTTGCACCGCCTTTAGAAACCGATCCAATGAGATGGGCTTCAGCAAATAGTCGATCACGCTGAGCTCATATCCTTTCAAGGCGTACTTCTCATAGGCGGAAGTAATGATCACCAAAGGTGGATTTTTGAGTGACGCCAGGTAGTCGAGACCTGTGATGTGAGGCATCTCTATGTCCAGAAACAGCAAATCTGGCGTCTCCAACTTCAGCATGGCATCAAGCTGCAAGGCATTTTCGCAGGTACCCCTGAGCTCCAGGTAGTCGACTTTTTCCACATAGCTTTTTATGCCTTTTACAGCGAAAGGCTCATCGTCGGTTATGATACACTTAATCTTCATCCAGTGTCAGTTTAAGCTTTGCGGTAAAAACATCTTCACCTTGCTCTGTCGTCAGTGCATATTTGCCAGGATAAAGCAATTCAAGCCGCCTTTTCAGATTGGCCAGCCCAAGCCCACCCCTCCCTGGCTCCTCTATCAGTGCACTGTGCGATGCTATGGGCTCGGTGGTGTTGGTAATGCAAAATTCTATCCCATCGTTGCCGGCATCCGACATCTTCAGGCTGATCAACTTCTTGCCACCCACGTATTTAAAAGCATTCTCCACCAAAGGAATGAAAAGCAATGGATACACTTTTTTGTTCACAATGCCAGCATCCAGGTTCAGATCTACCTGCAGGTTAGACCCATGCCTCACCTTCTGCAGGTCGATAAAGGCATTGATGTGATCCAGTTCCTTTGCCAGGGTGGCCTTTTTATCCTTTTCCTCATAAAGCTGGTAACGCAGGAGCTCCGCCAGTTTTTCCACTGTTTGCTTCGCATCGCCCACGCTTTCATCCATTTGAAAGTAGATGGTGTTCAGGCTATTGAAAAGGAAGTGCGGATGGTACTGACTCTTAAGTAAGGCAAGCTCCGTTTCCACACTGTCTTTTTCTATCTGCTCCAGGCGCTGCGCCTGCTGCATCAGGCTTCTGAGGTAGTATCGGCCTCGCCTGATCGTAAAGATGAGCAGCAGATACAGGATAGGGATGATATTGATCTGCACAAAGTCACGCAGGGACAGCCCATCGTCCGTAAGGGCAACAAAGGGAGTTATGGAGGCATTTACAGCCAGGGCAAAAACGAGATAAGAAATGATGATTTCTC
The DNA here is from genome assembly GCF_963974565.1 of uncultured Imperialibacter sp. Lineage (NCBI taxonomy): Bacteria > Pseudomonadati > Bacteroidota > Cytophagia > Cytophagales > Flammeovirgaceae > Imperialibacter > uncultured Imperialibacter sp. The sequence goes on from NZ_CAXBCJ010000036.1 coordinate 5,897, forward strand.
TGATCAGCGACTTTGACGATGGATGAAAGTCTTTGTTGAACCGCTTTTCCAGGAGCACAAAGCACAACTCAAAGAGATAACCAACAGTAATGGCCATTACAAACTCGCCCAGGTACATGCTGACGGGCCTGGTTGACGGAAACCCGCCATGATCAGGATTATCAATGATCCTGATCGACACGTAAACCAAAACCCCGAAAATCAGCGGCTGTATCCGCTGCCAGTTACTCGTTTTGCGTGGTGGTGATTCAATTGACATCAGACTCGAAATATAACAAAGTAGTACCGCAAGTCAGGTCTGAGGTTGTGTATTATCGGCTTTGATCTCCTTCACACCAAACAAAAACCTGGCGATACGGAACGGTCTGATCAGGTACTCATAAATCACCAGCGAGCCGATCAAAGACAATGTACTGACGAACAGATATTTGGCCAAAATGGATTCCTGCACCTGGATCACATAGTAGCCAATGGCGATGATCACTGTTTGGTGGAGTACGTAAAACGGATAGATAGCCCTGTTGGCATAGTCAATGACGGGGTGATGCTTGTTCAAATATCGTTTGGCGTAGCCAGATGCTGCCAGCAGCCACAACCATGCATCCGCTGCGAGGATACAAGGGCCCAGGTATTCCCATGCAGGATTAATGCCTTCTATGTCCCAGGGTTCAATCTTATTCCATCGAAAAAAATTGATGATGGTGATACACAGGATAGCCAAACCTAGCAGCTTTCGGCGATGAAGCTCCACGGTGTCCCAGAGGCTGGGAACAGCCCCCACAAGGTAGCCTGCCACAAAGAAAGAACACCAGTAAAAATGCCAGGGCAGATCATTGACCAAGTCGTGGGTATCGGGGTTCCAAAAGGCCCAAAAGCCACCTATGAGAATGGTTGGCAGCATGATCAATGCAATTTTGAGGTTGCCCATGGCAGCAACCACGCTGGTGGCCAGTGCTTTACCCTTCTCTGACCGGATGTAAAGAAATAGAGGCAAGCACACCACCGAGTAGACAAACAAGTACAGCACAAACCACATGTGATGCCACGAAAAATTGCCTGCCGGGTAAGGAATGAACTCTAAAACCTTGGGGTAGAATGAAAAAATTGAGGAGTAGTTGGCGCCGTTGAACTGCCTCTCGAAATATATTTGAGGCGGCACTACCACAAACATGGCAAACAGCAGCGGAACCATCAATCGGTTGTTTCTCTCCTTCACATACTGCCACGGACTTCTTTTCCTTAAAGCCAAGAATGTGCCATAGCCGGAAACAAAAAACAGCAGTGGCATGCGAAACCTCGAAAGCCAGAAATTGAACTCCAGCCAGAGGTTACTTTGCTCTGCATTCTTGATATGCCAGCCCGATTCAGCAGCAAAAAGCATGGCTGTGTGGAAATAAAGCACCAGCAATATGGCAATGATTCTCAGCCAGTCAATGTCGTGTCGTCGTTCCATGAGTTTTTTCTGTAAAAAAAAAGTTGGGCCTATCAACTCCGAAATAATTTGACGAAACGACTTTGCCAGGTGACCAAAACGCATTTTACCCTCTTCCTTGTATTTTTCATAGTAGCCAACTGCAATGTCTGCCACCATTATGTGGCAGGATGATGAGGCCAAAGCGTCGAAAAACTATGTGAAAGCGCTCTCCAAACAAGACAGGGACAACCTGAGCAGCTTTCTTAATTCTTTATAAAAGTGCCTTTCCATTGGCTATCTGACCGACAAAAGGGTCGATAATCGGGAGTGCTCTATTCCCTTTCATCTGAGGAGTGTGTATATTGAGTAGCAAAATCCTCGCTGCGATGGGCCGAACTACCATAGCCATATGCCTGCTGCTGCTCTCTTCCTGCCTCGATCCGCTTGAGGCTCCGGCCCCCGATTGGCAGCCCCAAACCTTTGCAGACGGCTTACCGAACCTTGCTTTCCGGCTAAGAGTCAGCACCATCAGTCCGGGCAGTGTGCGTTTCAACAACTATTCAAGTGGCATGCTTGAGTTTACCTGGTACCTTGGCTACAACAACGACAACGGCACTGAGGCTACTACTAACACGCCAGCGCCCACACTTAAGTACCCCAGAAATGGTCGGTTCAATGTGTGATTGAGGGGGCTTGGCACCGACAGTACGGTTTACTGGGGTTCCGACTGGATAGAGATCAGCAATTTACCTGACTAGTCCCCTGCATTTGGGCCGCCCGCTTATCGATCCATCATCTTCTCAACCAGTGCCGAAACTTCGCTGGTAATTTCATCCAGTTCGGTTTTCAGCTTGTTCTGCAACAGCGACATCTCTGTGTCGGTGAGAGACTGAGAAGTTTGGTGGCTGTGCGGGTGATGATGGTCTCTGTGGTCTGTTTCTTCTCCAACGGCCACCACCTTCTCCTCCCAGGCTTCGAGTTTTGCACTCAGCGTTTTCAATTCCTCCGAAAAAACGACCAGCGTCGTGTCTCTGGCCAGAATTTGCTCCATCGATTCAAAAATAGATCTTGTTTCGGCTTCGGTGGCCAGCAATTCCTCATGAGCCACAAAAGCTTTCTGATAATCCTCACCCGACTTCCCTGGGCTACAAGAAATACCAAACACCATTGTTATTAAAAGAAAGGGCTTAAAATTCATAGATAGTCTCTTTTTCACACGCCAACACCTAAGCAAAAGCTACGAAGCCGCAAGGTATTACCTCGTGTAATAAAATCAACTTGTTTAATGAATTTTAAGCCCTAAAATCAAGTGATCGTGCCGATGGCTCAGGCCTGACTCAACTTAAGTTTATCCCCAAATTTCTTTTTGAGTTTCTCCACCTTGGGGCGGATAACAAATGAACAATACGGTTGAGACCCGTTGAGCTCAAAATAGTGCTGATGATAGTCCTCCGCCACGTAGAATTCACTGCACGGGCTTATTTCCGTAACTATTGGCGAGGCAAAAACACCGCTCTTGTCTAGTTGCTCTTTGTACCTGACGGCGAGCTCCATCTGCTCCTGATTGTGGTAATACACAACTGACCTGTATTGTGGCCCTACGTCGTTACCCTGCCGGTTGAGAGTGGTGGGATCATGCGTATTCCAAAAGATTTCCAATAGCTCGTCGAATGAAACTAGTTTCGGGTCAAAGGTGATTTGCACCACCTCGGCATGGCCTGTTCTTCCACCACACACCTCTCTGTAGCTTGGATTCTTCTCCTTGCCGCCAGAGTAGCCCGACTCCACTTTTATAACTCCTTTGATATTTTGAAAGATTGCTTCGGTGCACCAAAAGCACCCAGAACCGAACGTTGCCTTTTCCAATGTTATCTCCTTTTTGATATGGTTTGCTACTTGCACTAATGCGCTACCAAATAACACAAACCAAGCCCAATAGTTTCCATAGCGCCAGCTATTCCCGGAGATTGGTTAGGCAGCCGACATTAGCCCAATACCCTGCTTTCGTAAATGTTTTGCAGCTTGTTTCTGTCCTCATCCGTTAAGTGGGGATTTTGCAGCATGCGGAACAGGTCGCTGCGATTTGATATGCCATATTTGGCGAGGACATCATTTTTCTTCATCTTCTTTTTCTTCTGCCGAATCACAAAGAACATCACAATTTGCAACACAAGAACGGGAACAAGGAACCAGAGAAGATTAGTAATACTCATTACTTATTATTTATGTTATCAATAATCAATAGACAATATAGCCAAAAAAAGTTGCATAGACAGCCTTCCGAACCGACAAACACCGTCGTATGGAATGCCCCTTTGTTTACCTACTGTTATTTAACGGATAAGTTTCATGAAAGTAGGTTAATAATCGCTAATTTTTGGATTGAATAGGAACAGCCGACAGGAGAGCCCGAGGAAAAATGGTCAAAAGCGTTGATATTGAAGAGTTTCTGGAGCTTAGCAGGCAAAATCCGGTGGTAGACGTAAGGTCGCCGTCGGAGTACACTTACGGAAGAATCCCTGGAGCCGTGAACCTGCCCCTCTTTGAGGATGACGAAAGAGCTCAAATTGGCACGCTCTACAAGCAGCAAGGCAAGGACCTGGCGGTGAAACGTGGGCTGGAAATAGTGGGCCCAAAAATGCGGCCGATGGTTGAATTTGCCGAGCAGCTCACATTCAAAGACCATATTTTAGTGCACTGCTGGCGGGGCGGCATGAGGTCGGGCAGTGTTGCGTGGCTGCTGCAGACGTATGGATTGCCAGTGGTTACACTCAAAGGCGGTTACAAACGGTTCAGAAATCATGTGTTGGACAAATTCGCTCAAAAGATGGAGCTTATGGTCATCACTGGCCCCACAGGCTCCGGCAAAACGGATTTAATCAAGTCCCTGGCAGCCAATGGTCAGCAGGTGGTAGATTTGGAAGGCCTTGCCCATCACAAGGGATCTGTTTTCGGGGAATTGGGACAAGAGGTGCAGCCTTCCTCAGAGCATTTCCAAAACGAGCTTTTCTGGGCCATCAAGGACTTTGATTTTTCTCAACCCGTCTGGCTTGAAGATGAGTCGATAGGCATTGGCAAAGTGATGATCCCTGAAGCCTTCTGGCGGCAAATGGGCATAAGCCCCCGTGTTCATTTCAATATGGATAGAAATATCAGGATCAAACGCCTGGTGTCGGAATATGCCAGCTTCCCAGAGAAAGTCCTGGACGAAAAAATTAACATGCTTGAAAGGAAACTGGGAGGACAGCACGCCAAAAGTGCTCTGGAACTACTTAGATCCGGAGATTTCGAAGGCGTAGCTGATCTGCTACTAGTGTATTACGACAGGGCCTACAAAAACGCCCTGATTCGGCACAAAAAAGACTTGTTGCTGGAGATTGAAGCCGATCACGAAGACTTTGCCAAATGGGCTGAACTAGTTATAGAAAAAACGAAAACTCAATATGTCTGAACCAATAAAGCTTACCCAATACAGTCACGGCGCAGGGTGTGGTTGCAAAATATCGCCCAAAGTGCTGGAAACCATCCTGAGCAAGTCAACTGACAAAACATTCTTTCCCTCCCTGCTGGTGGGCAATCATACCAACGACGATGCTGCGGTGTACGATTTAGGAAATGGTACTGCCATTATCAGCACTACCGACTTCTTTATGCCGATCGTGGATGATCCATTCGACTTTGGTGGCATCGCTTCTGTAAATGCCATTAGCGACGTCTACGCTATGGGAGGTACGCCCATCATGGCTATAGCCATTCTCGGTTGGCCCATCGATAAATTACCACCAGAGGTGGCCAATCAGGTATTGAACGGCAGCAGAAAAGCTTGTGAAGAAGCAGGCATTCCCCTGGCGGGTGGGCACAGCATCGATGCACCCGAACCTATTTTTGGACTAGCAGTAACTGGTACCATACCAGTAACGAATATTAAGAAAAACTCAACGGCAACGGCAGGGTCGTACCTGTACCTGACCAAGCCCCTGGGCATTGGTATCATCACCACTGCGCAAAAAAGAGGCATCGTCACCGACGAACACCTGGCAACTGCAAAAAAGAGCATGCTCACCCTCAATAAACTTGGTGCAAAGCTGGGGAACCTACCCTATGTATCGGCCGTGACAGACGTAACCGGTTTTGGCTTGCTGGGGCATTTGGCTGAGGTGTGCGAAAGTAGCGGCGTATCTGCCACCATCGAGTTCGACAAGGTGCCAAAGTTTGATTTCCTCGACGATTATCTGAATCAGAAAAGTATTCCCGGAGGCACGGTAAGAAACTGGGATAGCTATGGTCACAAAATAGGTGAAATTTCCGACTATCAGCGATCTATTCTGGCAGACCCGCAAACAAGCGGTGGCTTGCTGATTGCCGTTGATGAAAATGAGGTTTCAGCTTTCGAGGATTTTCTGAAAATTGAAGGAATGCAGTTACAGCCATTTGGCTACCTCTCGCCTGAAGAAGAATATGTAATTCGGTTGAAATAATCGAATGACAAGCAAAATGCAATAGTGGTTTCGAATGGAAAGCCTGTTGTAGCTTATGATACCAAACAATGCCTATGAAAAAAAACTACTACTGCTTCGTTCTGCTACTATTGTTTGTATTTGACGGAAATGCGCAAGGTACTCCTGATTGGAAAACAAAGATAGAGCAGCTGGAAAAGGCATTTGGCATCGACATATACTATCGGAATGAATGGGTTGACGCTTCCAAGGTGACCATCCCTGACACTTCTCTTCCAAGGGATCAAGCGTTGCAGGCCTTTCTCGCACCTCTCAGCCTTTCATATATCACCTACCGAAAAAAGCTGGTTGTGTTACTGCCCGATTCAACTGCCAGAAAATTTGCTTCCAGCTCGGAAGACTATGGGTCTCAACTAAAAATTCCTGAGGGAGTCACCATCATAGGCGACCTAAAATCGTTCGGAACTCAAAGGAATGCCACTATTCGGGGCCGTATCATCGACGCAAACAGTGGTGACCCATTGATCGGGGCGAATGTGATGCTTGTAGGCACCAACCGATCTACGAGCACCAACGAAAAAGGCGAGTACTCCTTCCAGGTGCCTGTTGGCCTGTACGACCTGCTCATTACAACTGTAGGCTACATTGAAGAAAGAAAACCGGTGGCAATTGTCGGCGATGGGCAGCTAAGCACCGAACTATTTGACACCACTTACGAGCTTGAGGAGATTACGATCCGGGAGAGAGCGTTTGAAAACAACGTAACAGATGCCAAAATGGGTATCAATTCGATAGATGTGGCCTCTATCAGGCGATTACCTTCATTCCTCGGGGAGGCCGATGTGATAAAAAGCCTGACATTTCTTCCCGGGGTAAGTTCCGTGGGTGAGGGTTCTTCCGGCTTTAATGTGAGAGGAGGAAATTTTGACCAAAACCTTATCCTCATGGATGGTGCCCCTGTATTTTATCCGTCGCACATGCTGGGTTTCTTCTCTCTCATCAATTCAGAAATGGTGGATAACCTTACGCTCTACCGGGGCGGAGTTCCAGCCAAATACGGTGGCCGGATAAGCTCCGTGCTGGACATTCGGCTCAAAGAAGGTGACAAGAAACGGTGGAATGGTAATGTGGGACTAGGGCCTATCACCAGCAAGGCCTTTGCAGAAGGGCCACTGATAAAAAACAAGGCGTCGCTTGCCCTCGGTGTTCGGGTGGCCAGCGCCGACTGGATTTTGAAGCGAACAAGAAGTATTGAACTTCGGGAAAGCGGAGCGAGATATATTGATTTTCAGGGCACCATCGACGCATTTGTTACCGACAAAGACAAGGTGAGGCTCTCCGGCTATATGAGCGGCGATAGATTCTCATTTGCTCAGGACGCTATTTACAGCTATCAGAACAACATCTACTCAGTTTCATGGACACACTCCTTTCCGCAAAACATTTATCTCAAAGTAAATGGTGCCTCCAGCGATTACGATTTTGAAGTGGAGAACACCGAAACATTGCGTGAATACATCATGCAAAGCGGTATTCATTACAAGGATGTAAAAGCAGACCTCACTTACGACCCCGGAAACGGCTTTCAGGCAGAAGTGGGGGTGTTGGCCGGTAAGTACAATATTGAACGAGGTGAATTGGAGCCAACTACCATCTCTTCATTGGAGGCAGCCCGCAGTCTTCAGGACATGAACGGAATAGAAAAGGCCGTATACGGATCTGTCGAGTGGAAGCCTGCTTCATGGCTTACCTTGTCGGCAGGCAGCCGGTATACAACCTTCGATCAAAAAGGGCCATTGAAAATTTATTCCTATGATCCGGCGCTGGCCAGGGATGACGACGCCATCATAGACTCTACCAGCTATGCCAAAGGTGATGTAATTAATACTTACTCAGGTTTTGAGCCACGAGGTTCTGCAAGCATCAAAATAGCCGAAGAGCAGTCGATTAAGATTGGGTACAACCGGATGAGGCAGTACATTAATATTGTTTCAAACACCGCCGCCGTCACCCCTTTCGATATCTGGACCACCAGCAGCACTCATTTCAAGCCTGTTATCGGAGACCAGTACGGCATCGGCTATTTCAGGAACTTCACAAAGAATAAGCTGCAAACATCGGTTGAGCTATTTTATAAGGAAGTGCAAAATGTGACCGAGTACAAGAATAATGCTGACCTCTTCCTAAAAGACAATATTGAAACAGAATTGCTTCAGGGTTTTGGCAGGTCCTATGGTGCTGAATTTCTCGTTCAAAAAGATGCTGGGTTGCTTACAGGATGGGTAAGTTATACCTACTCCCGAAGCCTGAGAACAATAAACGGAGAGCTGGAAGAACAAAAGATCAACAGGGGCAAAGAATATGCTGCGGACTTCGACAAGCCCCACACCCTCAATATTGTTTCAACTTATAAACTCTCGAGGCTCTGGAGGTTTTCAGGGAATTTCACCTACAGTACCGGGCGACCTACCTCCTACCCAATTGACAAATATGTATTCAACGGGATTGTGGTGGCTCAATTTTCAGAGAGAAACCAGTTCAGGGTGCCAGACTATCACCGACTCGATATTGCATTTTCAGTTGACGGCACTAACAAACGAAAAGCCAAGGTGGAAACTTCGTGGACGTTTTCGCTGTACAATGTTTACGGTCGCAAAAATGCCTATTCGGTCTTTTTCAGCCAGCGAAACTCCGACCCGCCAGTAACTCCCTACAAACTTGCCGTGCTTGGGATACCGTTTCCTTCAGTCACCTTCAATCTTAAATTTTTGTAGAGCAGATGCGGTTCACAGACCTAATGCACCGATTTAAAACAGCGCCGGAAGGAGTTCGCAAAAGAATTGCATCGAAGCTGTCCTGCGCATTCGTGCTGCTATTGGTATGCGTTAGCTGTATTGAACCGTATGAAGTTGACGTACCCAAACAAGACAATATCCTTATTGTAGAAAGTATGTTGCTGGATCATCCTGACTATCAACGAACCAGGTTGTATTTCCAACATCAGGATGGGCCTCGGGAGCTCATCTACAATGCCATAGTCAGCATTTCAAATAAAGCGGGAGACTCCTGGCCGCTGGTCGTCACCTACGACGGATCATACGTTCCCCTTTCTGGTAGCATTGAGGTGGCGGCCGGGGACGAATTCCAACTAGAGATTGCTATCGGAGATTCGATTAGAGCCGTTTCAACCTGGGAAAAGGTTCCTGAGCCATCGGAAATTGATACCGCTTTCATGGAGGCGAAATACCGATCCGTCATTAACAACAGAGGGATTGAGACAACTTCGAAGGGAATCGAAATTTTTGTGGCAACAAAGCCAGTTGCTTCACAAAACACCTACTTGCGCTGGACTTACGAAGACACCTACGCCTATGATGCACCCATGGCATCAGACCTTTGCAGCGAGTGTCAATACTGCTACATACAGGAGGAAGTGGAAAACTTTATCGAACTGGCAGAAGTGTTGAACAGCAAGGGGAAAGTTCTTTCCGGCAAGTCAATTGAGTTTGTTGAGTTCGACGAACGGTTTGGGATCAGGTTCGCCGTATTGGTCAAGCAACTTACCGTTACAAAAGCAGCCTACGAATACTACAAATCCATCAATCAACTCAATGAAGCAAGAGGCAGCATTTTTGATCCGCCACCGGCAGTCCTAAGAGGAAATGTCAGCAACAACCTCAGGCCCACCGAAACAGTTTACGGCTTTTTTGAGGTGGGAAAATACAGCGAAGCTTCAGCCAGAATAACGAAATCCGACATCGACTTTCTGATACCCTCGTTTTATGAAAATTGTTTGGTTCCAAATCCTGGGGCTGACTGTTTTGACTGCCGGGCAAGGGAAGGCGCCACCAAAGTCAGGCCCGACTACTTTTGATCTTATGATTGACAGGAAACTATCATATGGCCCTTTATTTACGCTCTTGCTGCTTGCCGGATGTATTGAACCGTTTTCTCTTGACATTGAGCGTGTTTCCAACCAGATAATTGTTGAAGCAATTCTCTCCAACCATCCCGAGCTACAATCGGTAAAGCTTCTTCAGACACCAAACGACCCTCTTGGTTTTATTGAATTAGAAGGAGCGATAGTAAAGGTTGAAAATTCGAACGGCCTAAAATTTTCTTTTTCAGAAGTCGCAGCAGGCACCTATTACCCCATCACTCCCATTGAAATCACTAATGGAGAGAAGTACCGGCTGCTCGTTGACCTGGGAGATTCCGTGCAAATAGTATCAAACTGGCAAAGTGTTCCGCCGCCGCTCAAAATAGAGACGGCACATGTGTCGCCAACCATTGAGCAATCTGTTAATGACAATGGATACTTAACACCCTATTACGGCTTTTCCTACTATGTCACCTCTGAGTACACCAATGCTACGAGCACCTTTGTCCGCTATTCCTACCAGTCGGCCTACATCATGGAGTCGCCACTGCGGAGCTCCCTTTGTTGGGATTGCACTGGCTGTTACATTGTCAGCAATGCAAAGGACTTCATAAAAACCGCATTTGTGGAGAATGGCAGCAGAAAGAGACTTTTAAACTTTCAGATTGCATTCATCAACTCCTCCTACGAGTATTCCATCAAAAAAACCCTCCGGATATTTCAACACTCCATTAACGAAGACACATACGAGTATTACGCTACCATTGAGCAACAAAAAAACCTGAAAGGCACCATATTCGATCCACCTCCGGCTATAGCGAAAACCAACCTAAAAGATGTAAGGAACCCTGAAAGAGTCATCTACGGCTTCTTTGAAGTTAACAGCGTTGATGAAGCTTCGGTAAGTACCAATGGCAATAGTGCGCCTTTTGCAGTGCGCACATTTGATGAAATATGCACCCCCTATAACTTATACACTAATCCGCAGTGCGCCGACTGCCGTGTGAAAGAAGGTGCTACAAATGAACGCCCCCACTGGTTCTAGATGAAACGACTAACCTCATATCGATATACCGTAAGAATACTGGCACTGCTGCTGCTTGCTATTCCCTCGTGTGTGGAGAAATTTGAGCTCGACATACCAAGGTCAACGCAAAACTTTGTAGTAGAGGCCCTCCTGTTGGACGACGCAAGGTTTCAGAAGGTGGTGCTTTCAAAAATCAACCCAGACGGGAAGTCGGAACCATTCGACGATGCAAGGGTCGTTCTGCAATCAGACAACGACGATATGGAAATAGCACTTGAACCGAGAGGCGAAGGGTTATACACCCCACTAGTGTTTGTGCCACTTACCAGAGGAGACAAGTATCGCTTGGTGATCGATACTGATGAGGAGACAAAAATTGTGTCAGACTGGGAAGAGGTGCCAGATGCTGTAGCACTTGAAGGAGGCTACTGGGAATCGCACACCTTCGAGTTTGTGAACGACAATGGGGTGACGATAAAAAGAAATGGAATTAACTTCAAAGTCAATACGGGTACTTTTCAGTCTCCAAACACCTTTCTGAGATACGACTTCGAAACCGCCCATATCAACGAAGCCCCCTTCAGAGACCCGAGGTGTGATTGCCTCAACTGCTATATTATCTCTGGGTCGGACGAGTTCCTCAACATTACCAGTGCCACGGAATCGGAAGGTAAATCGATTAAAGATCACCTCGTTACATTTCTACTTCTTGATAAGAGATTCAGCTTCCGGCTTACCATGTTAGTTCGTCAGATTGCCATCACAAGGAATGCTTTTGTTTTCTATCAGTCTATTGATCAGCAAAGAAACCTGAACGGCAGCATCTTCGATCCACCACCGGCAATTATCAGTGGCAACCTGTACGTGGAAGGGAAAGAAGACATAAATGTGTACGGGTTATTTGAGGTAGGACGGCTATCAGAGATTCCAATTACTATTTATAAGAGCAACATTAAAAACGAGTTCCTTACCTACCTCGACATTTGCTATGCAGGATTGAGGATCAACAATGTAGAATCCTTTTGCTTTAGTTGCTATGCCGAAGAAGGAGCGAGTCCAAGGCCCTATTACTTTGAATAACTATGAAATACCTACTGCTACTTCCGTTATGCGTTCTTGGTCTGGCTAAAGCCAGTGCACAAGACGATTCACCGGAAAAGCTTGTTCCAGAATTCATTCACCTGACAACGGACAAGCCTTTCTATTTCGAAGAAGAACGACTGATTTTTCAGGCTGTTGCGTTGAGCAACAAAACGTTCAAGGTGGTAAAAAGAAATGACGTCATTTATTCGGAACTATTGAACGCCAAGGGAGAAACAATAGGGTCGGCCAGGTTCTTGTGGGTAAATGGCGTTGCCAGCGGAGAATTTCGGCTGCCTCTCCTATTCGATGAACAAGCGATACACTACCTCCATGTGTTTACTCCTTCCCTTCTTAACAATACCGAATGGGTGGAAGCCTCTATCCCCATCAGCACGTATCAAATACCCTCGTCGGCCATTGAAGAAAACTCAATAGCCCTATTGGCTACAAAAGAGGAGCCCGGTTTGGTTATTTCTCCTGACAACGGAAGAATATACTCTCATCTCCCCAACCAGGTCTTTTTCAGAGTGACGAATCCAGAACCAGGGATAGCGTACAAGCTTACTGTTGAAAGGGACAACGGTTCCAAAGACACCGTCTCTACTGACGGCGAATTGATAGGAGATTTCATGGTCCATCCAACTACTAACAAGCCCATTACCTTGCAATTGTGGGATAATGCAACGGTGGTTGCTTCCACAACTATACAACCAGAAGAAACCCCTGGTATCACCCTCGAAGTGGCAACAGACAGTGCTAAAAATCTTGAGCTAAAAATCTACAGTACCTTCGACCTGTCCAAGAAAGTCGAATTGGAAATCAGGCAGGGCGACCTGCTCGCTTTCAAAAGAATAGTAAGTATTAACCAGCCCATAATGACAATGCTTGTGCCTGCCAGTGCTTCAGAGAGAACGGCAGCTTATTCAATCATCGTTCGGGACGAGGCAAAGAAATTGCTACTCGAAAGGTTCGTCTTTGTTGAGGACCCAATTGAGCAGCAACTAAAATGGATCAACCAGCGGAGTAAGCTGCCATCAGGAAGCACCCCTAACCTGCTGTTTGTGGTCAACGTGGATAGTGTCGATCTTTCGGAGGCCTATCTTTCAGTCAAACTGGTCGATGAAAGACTTCCTACACTAAACGGCAACAACCTGAAAACTGCCGGACAAACCTATGCCAGCTACCAGCTAAAGCAAGCCGGGATATTTTCGAACGACGTTCCGCTGGCGTTTGATGACTTGGCTGCCAGCCAAAAAGAGGCCTGGGTTCAGACCAACCGCAACAAGGTCACTATCAAACCTCCCGTGCTGGTGGCAGACTCGATACAGTTGGCACCTGATCCGTTCCAGAAAGGTTTTAGAATAACGGGCAGAATAACTTTTAAAGAAACCGGAGAGCCTTTACAATACTGTCCCCTGGCCCTGGCTAACACCAGTGACTTTTCACTATTCCGGTTTGCCAAAACGACGAAAGACGGATTCTTCAAGTTTGAAAACCTTACGTTCGAGGGTGAAAACGAGCTGTTTTTGGCTCTCCAGAGATATTATGATCATGATGTAGACATCGTCATTGACCAGCCCGTGTTTCCCCAGTTTAAAAGGTCAGTTGCAAGTCCCTCCAAGATCGCTTCCCGTAACAAAACGGCTTTGCTAAACGAAGCCCTGGAGAGAAGCATTATCGACAGCGTGTACACGGGCACATCCGATGTCGTTAAAGTTTTCCAGGAGAACAATTTCATCAGCAAAATTGCCGGATTCTTCCTCGAACCAACGGAAGTAATCGATCCGCTCGTGTATGTGCCCTTCAACGAAATGAAGGATGTTTTCAAAGAGATTTTGCCCAGTGCCTATTTACGATTCAAGAAAGGGAAACCGCTGATACGCATGGTGCACAACACTATTCAGCTACCTTCAAATGCAGTTGTTACCGGATTAATGGACGTTCCTGCGCTGGTCATTGTTGACGGAGTACCCATTTTCAATCAAGCTGAAGTACTAAGCATTAATCCTGCCCTTGTTACTAAGTATGAATTGTATCACGGTCTCTTCACACTTGGTCACGAAGTGTACTTGGGGCTTGTTCACATAGTGACCAATGTTGACTACCTGAACCAAAAAGAAATCAAAGGGCTTCACAAATTCAAGTACACTGGCGTTAATGCTTCGAACCCAATCGCCATTGGCCCAACAGGAGAAGCCAACAGTCCTTATCTTTCGCCTGTAGGTTTTTGGGTTACCAATATAAACCCCGACGACAAGGGAGTGGTCCAGCTGCCTATTCGGTTAACCAGTGTGCCTGGCTACTATTGGCTTATGTTGGAAGTTGTGACACCCAACGGAAAAGGCATGGTGGAAAAATGGCCGTTGCAAATTGAATAGTGCCAAAGCGGGATAGCTGCTTGCTGCACCAATAAAAAAGCAGGCCGTCAATGACAGCCTGCTTTCTATTCAATTATGTCAATAATATTTAAGCAATCGCAATTTGCCTTACTGGCTTTGGTTTAGCCTCCTCACGCTTAGGTATACTAACATGAAGTATGCCATTTTCGTAAGTTGCTCCAATTTTTTCTGCATTCACCACATTTTCAGGAAGCGTGAAACTTCTTTTGAATGAGCTGTAGCCGAATTCCCTTCTTGTGTAGCGGCCGTTTTCGTCCTTTTGCTCATTTTTCACCTCTTTTTCAGACGAAATCGTCAACAGATTGTTGTTAACCTCAACATGAAAATCTTTCTTGTTGAAGCCCGGAGCAGCCACTTCCACATCAAAACCTTCTTCGGTTTCCTTCACATTCACGGCAGGTACACTTGCGCCTGGAGAATTTACCAGTCCATTTTCAAAATCGAACAAATCCCTTCCTAAGAAGCTGTCAAACACGCTTGGAAACTCTGGGAACAAATTGGGGTTTCTTCTAATTAGTTTCATATCTCTTTTAAGTTTTAGTTGAACATCTATGACACCAACTATACAAGAGAAATGCCAGCACCGAAAAAGGCGAGAAAACGAATAAAATCAAGACATAATGTCTTGATTACAGATGATTTTAAGTAAAATAATGACAAAATGTCTTTAAAGTACTAGTTGAGCTCCCTATCAGGTAGACACCAGAGACATGCTTGTCGGGTCAATATACAAGTACTATGAACTATCTGATTAGGGCTCATTCAAGCTTGTTTGCTCCGATTGATAGTCATTACTCCATTTACGCTATCACTCTACTGCCCGATTAAAAAACTATGTTCTAGCGCAAGAAGACAAATCGTGTTACTCACACCTCAGCGCTTCCACCGGATTCACCCTCGTGGCCTTCACCGATTGAATGCTGATAACCGCTGCACAGATTCCAGCAAGAACAACCAACGGCAGCACCAGCATCCACCAGTCGACCTCAATGCGGTAAGCGAAGCTGCCAAGCCACTCGGTGAGGAGGTAGTTGGCAACAGGAATGGACAGCAACGCCGCCCAGGCGACAAGCGCAATGTAGGATCGTGAGAAAAGCAGGAGAATGCCGCCAGCACTGGCTCCGAGTATCTTTCTGATGCCTATTTCCTTATTTCGCCGCCTCACCTCGTAGGCTGTGACGCCAAGCAATCCTAAACAGGCAATGAAGATGACTATGCCTGTAAATACGGCCAGGAGGCTAGCTCTTTTTTCATCTTCTTCATACTGAAGCTGAAACTTACGATCAAGAAACGTCCAGACAGGCAACTCTTCTCCAGCCACTTCCCAGGAAGCCTCCTGAATGATGTCCATCGCTTCAGAAAATGGGCCATTGTAGCGCACCAACATATTCCGAGACGGCATATTGTAACGAAACACCAAAGGTTCCAGCTTATCGTGTAGTGAAACCACATGGAAGTCTTCCGCCACACCAATAATTCTGTCACTCCAGTCATGCGACCAAAGGCGCTTGCCGGGAACATCTGCTATCTTCCAACCGGCGTGCTCTACAAAGGCCCTGTTGACTAAAACGCCCGCATGAGTAGTGTCGACCTGGGACTGATAACGAAAATCACGACCGGCCAGCACTGGCACCTTTATAGTACTAAAAAAGCCTTCGTCCACCCACAACTGCTGTATAATCTCCGTTCTCTCTCCCTCGTCGGTCTCATATGTAAAGTCATTTACCGGTGGTTTTTCTCCCAGAGCATCTGTCATCGAGGCTACTCCGCCAATTTGAGTGTAAGTCATCAATCTTTCCCGGAGAGGATGATAGTTGCCAACGGCGGCATTGGGCAAATTAAACAACAGCACCTGTTCCTTTTCGAAGCCCAGGCTGTAGCCGCTAATAAACCTTAACTGTGTATACACACCAGTGATTCCGACTATCATCAGCAGGGAAACAGATAGCTGCAGCACAATCAGCGCTTTTCTCAACGACAATCCACCTCCCGACTTACCAGCGGCGTTAGTTTTCAATACTTGAACAGGTCGGAAAGAGGAAATAACAATGGCGGGGTAAGCACCTGAGAGAATGGTAATGATCAAAATAAAGAACAACACCAAAAAAGGCGCCTCCCAGCCTACCAACAGTTCAACCGGTAGCTTGTCTCCGGTGAAGTGCTGAAAAACAGGGTTCATGACAACCAGTGTGGCTGCAGAAAGCATCGTTGCCAACAGCACGTACACAAAAGCCTCGGTGAAAAACTGCATCCTGAGTGCGTTGGAGCCTACTCCAAAGGCCTTTTTCACACCAACCTCTCTGGCTCTTTTTTGTGACTGGGCCGTAACAAGATTAACATAATTGATAATAGCCAGCAGCAACAAAAAGCACCCAACAATCGCAAAACCCTGAATAAATGCCCTGTTGCCTTCGTTGGGTTGCATTTCAAACTCAAGTCGGGAGGTATAATAGATATCCGTGAGCTTCTGAGTAGAAAAAGTGATCTTGCCACCCCCCTGCTGCTCAAGCTCCGGGGCCATGTTTTCATCAAATGCCTGTTGAAACACAGGAGTGAAGTCCTCTCCTGGGTTTGACAACAGCAGGTAAGTACACCAGTTCCAGTCTCTCCAGTTGGTTGGTTTTGAATCATCCCAAAGGCTCACCAGCGCATTTGGCGTAAAGTGCCCTTTCTGGTTTACATCTTCAATTACACCTGTCACCTTATATTGGGTACCGTCGTCTCTGGAAATAACCCCACCGACTGCTTTGTTAACTTCGCCAAAATACTTTTCAGCCAGCGACCGGTTCAACACGATGGTATTGTGAGGCACAAGTGCCGTAGCCCTATCTCCAGCAAGCCAATCGTAGGTAAACATGTCCAGCACCCCCTGGCTGGCGTAGAACAACCCATGTTCGGCCACCACTTCATCGCCCTTCACCACCTGAAAGCCAGCATGAGGAATCGACCTCAGCATGGCATATTCCTCTACCGAAGGGGCATGTTCTTTCATAAAGTTGCCCAACGCAGCCGGCACCACAGCCACCGCCCGTGTATCGTCGCCAAAATTGACGTCCATCACTATCCGAATGATTCTGTCCTTGTTTTCGTGATACTGGTCGTATTGTGACTCATTGTAGCTATAGGCAAACAGCAAAAGGGAGGCAGTAATACCCACTGTAAGCCCGAGCAGGTTCATCAAAGAGTAAATCTTGTCCCTTTTGAAAACCCGAAAAGCAATGGTGAGGTAGTTTTTGATCATGAGTCAAATCAAATGGTTAAAGGTTTTGGCTCAAAACAAATGCAGTAAATCGCAAGGGACATGCAGTCAGCCGATTAGTTCATCCACTTTTGAAGGGAAGCTGAATAACTTCTGCTCGACTTTACTTTGACTCCACTCTGTAGAGTTATTAGATGGTCGTTATTCCCCACAGACTCAATAGAATGAATATAGGAAGTATTCACTATGCTGGACTTGTGCACCCGCAGGAAAGTGGTTTCGGGTAGCCTGGCTTCTATTTTTTTCATACTTTCTCTTACCAGGTAGTATTTGTCCTTTGTGTGCACTTTCACATAGTAGTCGTAGGCTTGTATCCAGATAATGGAAGCCCATTCGATAAAATACAACCTGCCATCAGCCTTGATGACGAGCTTACCTGAAAGCCCATCACTATTGACCACACTGTCAGATCTGGCGTTGTCAGTAGATAATTTAGCTATTTGCCGTATTTCTTTTGGCGCACCCGTCCCCTTATCCAAAAACAGACTAACATGCGCAACCGCCTCGTCAAGTCGCTCTTTGGTAAATGGTTTGAGCAGGTAGTCCAGCGCATGCACTTCAAATGCTTTGAGCGCATACTCGTCGAAGGCCGTGATGAACACAAAAGCAGGCAAGGGCGGTTCAAGGCTGTTGACAACTTCAAACCCGTTTACCTGGGGCATTTGTATATCCAAAAACACCAGATCGGGCCGTAGCGTGTCAATTTGCGTAATAGCATCAAGCCCATTAGCGCATATTCCAACAACCTCAAGCTGCTCATAAGCCTTCAGCATGAGAAAAAGACCTTCTCTGGCTTCCTTTTCATCATCAACTATCAAGCAGCGGACTCTTTTCAATGCCTTTCTAATTTTGAGGGTATTTCAATAACTATCTCTACTCCACCGGGAAAATCCGTTGTGGTAAACGAGAAGCTGGTGCCATAAATATAGCGAAGCCGGTGAATAGTGTTGATAAGGCCGATACCCGACGAGTCCGTCAGCGTCCAACCTATGAGCCCTTTACCGGAATTAAACACTTTTAGCTGAACAGATTGCCCGACTACTGCTGCATTTATGCGCACCGAAGGTTCATCAATTCCACTTTCCCTGGCAAATCTAAAAGCATTTTCCACAATGGGTTGTAGGAGCAGCACAGGCACCATTGCAGCATTCGCTCCATCCGCCACATCAACAGAAATGGATACTTTATCATCCCTCAGCCTTTCAATTGTGATGAAATTCTCAAGTAGGTCAAGTTCTTCCTGAAGCCTGATCATCTGTTCCTTATCCCGTCGCATCACTTTTGACAAAATAGTACTCAGACTCACCAGAGCATCGACTGAGGCTTCCTTTTCGCCTTTTCTAACCATCATGGCAACATTGTTGAGCGAGTTGAAAAGAAAATGCGGCCTTAGTTGATATTGCAAGCTGCTCAGTGCTCCTTCCTTTAGCTGGTTCTCTAATTCCAGCACCTTCTCTTTATCTCTCACTATCTGATCCTTTTGCCTTAGTAGTACCACAAAAAGCAGCTGCAGAAAATAAAAAAGCGTGCATGGCAAAATAAAAACCCAATCCGATGCATAAACCAAAGGCAGGTTTGAAAAATTGAAGTGTTCATTGACCTTAAATAGCCTTTCGAAAAGGATAGCAACAACCGGCGCCAGCAAAACCAATGAGAGACCGTAAAGAATGCTTATAAGACAAGCCAGCATCAGTTTCTCCCTCTCTTTGAAGGGCATTAGCCATTCGCAGGTATTGTACACAGGAACGACTAATAGCAACGCCACCGCTCCAAAGCCCAGCGGCCAATACATAATGGGTAAGTCGGCTCTTGCTCCATCTCCCGAAATACCGCCGACTAACTGTACCGTTAAGGCAAGCAGGGTGCAAATCACAATTAGCCCGGTTAAAACCTTCTTTTCTGTCATGAAAACAATAAAAGTACTAGCTTGTACTTCGGGTCACTCCTGAAATTGATTCGCTTGAGTCAGGCAACGAACCGTTGATTAAAGAAAGAAAGAACCCAAGGAATTACCAGATTGTGGCTTATATTTCTTTATCAAACTGGCAGAACACGCCACAATTAAACTGTCCTTAAACAAACACTTAAAATGAAACACATTTTCGCCACCCTTGCAGTATCACTCATTTTCTGCGCTGGCAGCTTTGCCCAGTCCACTCAGAACTTGCCGTCGCTGTCTTTCGATCACTATGCGCTCTACGTTAAAGACATGAACGTTAGTGCTGAGTTTTATATGAAGGCCCTTGGTCTGAAAGAAATGGATTGTCCGATCAAAGACGGCAGACACCGTTGGTTCTACCTGGGCAATGGACAAGAACTTCACATCATTCAGGGCGACAACAGCAAAATCCAGATGGAAAAGAACATGCACATCTGTCTGCATACAACAGATATCAAACCCTACATGAAACATTTAAACGAAGTCGGCATCCCATTTGAAAGCTGGCAGGGCAAGTCTGGCGAGTCGAATGTTCGCATTGATGGCGCCAGTCAAATCTACATCGTAGACCCCGATGGCTACTGGGTGGAGATCAATGATGCGAATACGAAATAGCGGGTCTACCAGCAACAGCATAAGCTGATGTCTTGCTCCAACACTTGTCCATAAAAGCTGGGTGCTTCATCGAACGAATCACGGCTTTCACCAAACATGCTCGTCTGCCAGGGTTACTTTGCTTCGTCTCACAAGATTCAATATACTATGTTCAAACCCGTACGCTGGCTAATGGTTTTCTTGTTTCCCTTGCTCAGCTGCAGTAAGGAAGACAATCTCGTTACACCCCATGAGCTTCTTTCAGCCCACACTTGGGTTTCCAAAAACTATGTTTTTGAAGATGTGCCCACGTCGACGTTCAACTGGGACTGCCTGTTTAGTCAGGACATACCCGAATACTCTTACGAGGCGGGCGACTACGGCCGTCTTGAAGTAAGTATGGAGCTAAGCTTTTCCAAAGATAGCGTGTACAGTAGAATTCTGTTTGTCTCGAGGTACTTAAAGTGTGAGGGTTGTAGTGATTATGAGTTTGTGGAACAAACAAGCAGCACCCTTGGGGCCATTTATGTGGCCGAAAAAGATCGGCTGTGGTTTGGAAGCAGACAGGATCCGTTGCAGTACTTTTATCCAATAGAATACAAAAGCAGGAAAGAGATAGTGATCAAGGAGTTTTTCGAAGTGTCGAATGTAGTGGGTAATTCGGAATGCTTTTTCAATGATCAACCTTTGCGAAGTAACAGGCAATATGGTATCGATTTCGTCTTCAAACCGAAATGATTTTGGAAAAATTGCAAAAAAAATATTAGTCGCCAAATAACATTGACACCTGACCAAATCCATCAAGCCCAAAAAGTTCGTATGTAGAAAAAAACGGGCTTCTTCTTTTCCAGAGCCATTTTATTAAATCCTCAAATAGTCCAAGTATGTTATAATTTGTAACATCTAAAAGAGGTTCATTTTCTTGAGATTGTGTGCATCCAGCAACTTTATCAGACCAGCTCTATTAAAATATCACAATTTCGGTTACATTGAAATAGTTTTGTGTACCAACCTTTGAGCTTATGTACCGTTTTAGTCACTATTTGGGCCTCGCCGGGTTCATTGTTATAGCGCTGTCTACTGACGTATTTTGCCAGGGCAATTCTGTTGGCATTAACACCGCCACTCCCAATCCAAATGCAGTCCTTCAACTCGTTTCACCCGACAATAACCAGGGGCTTCTTATTCCTCGTCTTACCACTCCCCAGCGACTAGCCATGCAATTGCAAGCCTCAGAAAAAGGGCTGCTGGTGTTTGACGACACCGAAGGATTATTCTACTATTGGAACGGATCGGCATGGGATAAATTGCTTGTATCGCAAAATCTTCAAACATTATCTCTCACCGGCAGTCTGCTGAAAGTATCGGGAGCTAACGAAGTTGACCTGGCTGGTATTGACACTGACAAACAGAACCTTACATTTGAAGGCACCAACCTATCCATCGAACGGGGCAACACAGTTGATTTAAGCAGTCTTATTACCACCAGCGACGCCGACCCTGAAAATGAACTTCAATCGCTGGAGTTCAGTAGCGGTGTATTGACACTCACAAACGATCCAAACCTGGCTCAGGTTGACTTATCTAATTATGATACTGATGTCACTGACGATTTTGATGGCGACTATGCCAGCCTTGCCAATCTGCCGACTCTTTTTAGTGGCGATTTTGGAGATCTTTCGAATGTACCCGCCGACCTTGCGGATGGAGATGATGTGGATGATGCGGATGCGGATGCCACTAATGAGATTCAGGATATTAGCACAGACGGTACCGCTGGTGACATCTCGCTTTCCAGTGGCT
>NZ_CAXBCJ010000037.1:0-3867 GCF_963974565.1 uncultured Imperialibacter sp.
AAGTTATCGATTTTTACTAAATCAATGACTTGACACAGTTATTGTAACACTCTCTCGCCAACTATCCCCTTGCTAATGCTAGCTTTTAGCTCGCACCATATTAAAAATGGGTCAGGCATTCTCCCCACCCAAACAATTTCCTTTGTCTCATTTGCACTTTTTCATCAGCTTTCGCAAAACGATGAAATATGCAGAAAGTCCTTACCCTCCTTTTTTCCCCTGTTCCGAAGGGCATCGCTCAGCCCCATCGTCTGGTTTCAACCCGACGCTAAGCGGGAAAGCCGAACAAAATATAAAAATGGATGGCTGATCCATGAGATTTCCAACCGGGTTCAGCATTGGGAATTGTAAATGGTATTTTTGGAGAAAAGAAAAAGTACTTTCAAGCAGTGAAAGAATCAGAACTTAAAAAAACAGGAGCTTAATGAGTTCAGAGATCATCATATATCAAACTGAAGATGGCAAGACTAGCATTCAAACTCGCTTGGAGAATGAAACAGTTTGGTTAACTCTTGAGCAAATGGCCGAACTTTTTCAAAAAGGCAAATCGACCATTAATGAGCATATTCTGAATATTTACAAGGAAGGTGAACTAACCAAGGAAACATCCATGAGAAAAATCGGGATTTCCGATTTTTCTACCAAACCCACAAATTTTTATAATCTGGACG
This sequence comes from uncultured Imperialibacter sp., assembly GCF_963974565.1. Classification (NCBI taxonomy): domain Bacteria; kingdom Pseudomonadati; phylum Bacteroidota; class Cytophagia; order Cytophagales; family Flammeovirgaceae; genus Imperialibacter; species uncultured Imperialibacter sp. Next base: position 672 of record NZ_CAXBCJ010000037.1, read on the forward strand.
TCATTATATCTGTCGGTTACCGGGTGAAAAGCCTGCAAGGCACCAAGTTCAGACAATGGGCAACTGCTCGCTTGCGTGAGTACATTGTGAAAGGGTTCACCATGAACGATGAGTTGCTCAAAGAAGCCGGTGGTGGCAATTACTTTGATGAATTGCTCGCCCGTATCAGGGATATTCGCTCTTCTGAAAAAATCTTTTGGAGAAAAGTGCTTGATATTTATGCAACGAGTATTGATTATGATCCAAATATAATACTCCCCATGCCGGAAAAGTGAGCCATCAAAAGGCATTGGATAAAGCACATGCTGAATACGAGAAATTCAAAGAGCTCCATCAAAACGAACTTTCACAAGTAGAGAAAGACTTTATCAAAAAAATAGAAAAAACAGAAAAGGAGCTGAAAAACAAGAAGAGGTAAATGGCAAAGCTCAGAGAAAGCGTAGACAGTATCTGTAAAATCATGTGACACGATACCCCGCTGGCGACGAACTATTAGCTCGGGCCCATTTCAAAATGGGTGAAGTATTGACCACCACACCTCTCCACCCAAACAATTTCCTTTGTCTCATTTGCAGTTTTTCATCAGCTTACGCAAAACGTTGAAACATGCAAAAAATACTCACCTTCCTTTTTACTATAGTGGTGGCTGGCCAGGTGCTGGCGCAGGACATGTCAGTCCCCAAAATCCTCACCCAGCGGGAGCAAGCCGAAGTCATCGACCGCTGGCTGGAAGAGCGAATCAAATATTTACTACCCGACCTCATGCGCAGGGAAGGCCTCGACATGTGGCTGATCATCGCCCGTGAATACAACGAAGACCCTGTCATCCGCACCATGCTGCCTGCCACCTGGCTGGCCGCCCGTCGCCGCACCATTCTGGTAGTGTATGACCCCGGCGCAGGCAAAGAGCTGGAAACTTATGCCATTGCCAGGTACAACGTAGGCACCATGTTCAAAATGGCATGGAACCCTACCATTCAGCCCGATCAGTTCAAGGCACTGAGCAGGCTGATACAGGAGAAGAACCCAAAGAAAATAGGCATCAATAAGTCGGAGCACTTTGCACAAACAGATGGCATCACCTCCAATGAGTACGACCAGCTCATGAATGTGCTGCCGAAGAACTTTCAGCAAAAAGTGGTGTCAGCCGAGAAGCTGGCCATTGGCTGGCTCGAAACCCGCACGGAAAGTGAGATGATCGTGTATCAGCAAATTGTGAGAATTGCCCACCAAATCATTCAGGAAGCCTTCTCCGACAAAGTCATTCAACCTGGCATCACTTCTACCGACGACGTGGTGTGGTGGATGCGTGAGCGCATCAAGGAGCTGAAGCTCGACACCTGGTTCCACCCCTCAGTATCCATTCAGCGCCAGGACCCGGAGTCTTTCGATCATTTGCGGAGCTTCTCAGAGAGGCCGGGAGAGCAGGTGATATTACCCGGCGACCTTATTCACACCGACTTTGGTATCACCTACCTGCGCCTTAACACGGATACACAGCAGCATGCCTATATTTTGAAGCCCGGGGAAATCGAGCCGCCTAAGTTTCTGCAAGACGCATTTGCAGAGGGCAACAAAGTGCAGGACGCCCTCACCAGCAACTTTATAGTGGGCAAAAGCGGCAATGAAATCCTGAAGGCAGCCCTTGATCAGTCTAAGGCCGCCGGACTTAAGCCGTCTATCTACACACACCCAATAGGCTACTACGGCCATGCCAGCGGCCCCACTATTGGCATGTGGGACCAGCAGGACGGTGTACCATTCAACGGCGACTATCCGCTTTACCACAACACCGCCTATTCCATTGAACTCAACGCCAGCGTGTTCATCAAGGAATGGAACAAAGAGATCAGGATCATGCTGGAAGAGGACGGCTATTTTGACAAAACCGGCTTCCGCTACATCGACGGCCGACAAAAAGAGCTGATGGTGATTCCACGACCCATGTTTCCGAATGGGAAGTAAAGGAGTGATAATTTGACGATATTGTAGTTGTTCCTGTAACGAAATGTGAAAGCGGTTAAAATCTTTTGGCTCCCTTTAGGGTTGGGGTAGGACAAAAGATTTTAACGCTGTTTTCAAAACATATTGGACTTAAGTAACGCTGCATTTTCAATCTCACTCAAAGAAGTAGCAAGGTAGCATTTGAGGTTAGTTCCCAAATTTTGCACCTTGCTGCTTCTAATATTCCAAACACACCTACCGCATACTGATGAAGAATCTCTTAGCCATTGCCTTACTTTTATTGATTGTAGCCACCGGCTGCAAAAAGAAAGAAATACCCTCTTTCAAGGTGATGTCGTTCAACCTCCGGTACGACACACCCAACGACAGCATCAACGCCTGGCCCAACAGAAAAGACGCCGTCGCTGACCTCGTCAAATTTCATGAAGCCGAAATAGTGGGCGTGCAAGAGGCCTTGCTTCACCAGCTCAAAGACCTTGAAGAAAGGCTGCCCGACCATAACTGGCTGGGTGTAGGCAGAGACGATGGCATCGCTAAAGGTGAGTTTTCGGCCATTCTGTACAACAAACACCTTTTTCAGGTGATGGACTCCGGCACTTTCTGGCTGTCAGAAACCCCGGATGTTCCCTCCAAAGGCTGGGATGCAGCCATTGTGAGGGTGTGTTCCTGGGCAAAAATGAAAAACCGGCATTTGGGAAAAGACTTTTACATTTTCAATACACATTATGACCACATCGGAGTGGAGGCTAGAACCAATTCTTCGAAGCTGATCATCGAGAAGGTCAAAGAAATAGCTGGCAACCTGCCGGTAATCCTGACTGGTGACTTCAACTCGGAGCCAGAAACAAAGGCCTACGAAACACTTACCGAGGGCCTGACCGACGCTCGTAATTTAAGCGAGAACCCACCTTACGGGCCCTACGGCACCTGGAATGGTTTCGACCACAACGCCGACCTCACCCGCCGCATCGACTACATCTTTGTCAATGAAAAAGTGCTGGTGAGAAAATATGCTGTGCTGTCGGATGCCATAGAGAAAAGATACCCCAGCGACCACCTGCCGGTGATGGCTGAGGTGATGTTTAGGTAGAGAGATTCAATGTCGTTTGGTTAAGAGCATTCTACCCTGGCCGGGCACCCCTTAATTTCCTAAAGGGGTGACTAATTAGATTTTGCCGCCCTTTAGGCCTTATGATTGTAAAAGCATAAGCTTCTATGCAATTTAGTTTTG